>CALEJC010000080.1 GCA_937898205.1 uncultured Bacteroidales bacterium | reverse complement strand
AGCGGTACTGCAGTACTCCTTAGGCAGTACTCGAGTACTCCTTAAGAAGTACTGGGATGCTGTCAAGTGTGTTCGTGATGATTCCTTTGACTTAAGAACAGACGTGTTTGCGTGATAAAATAAGGCGCGGATTGAGCGGATTGCCACAGAAGTATAACAACTGATTGTCTGTGAAATCCGCGGAATCCGCGCCTGAATAATGAATATGGGGCTTTCTTACTTCACCATGTACTTCTTGCCATTGCGGATGACAATGCCCTTGTAGTTGTCACCTACGGGTTGTCCGGCCAGGTTGTAGATGAGGCCGTCGGCCTGTACGGTGGGACGGATTACCTGCTGGATGCCGGCGATGGCCTCTACGGTGCTGTTGATGCACACCTTGGTCTTTTCAGCATATACGGTGGTGGCGGCATCGGCGCAGAGGATTGCCTGCTGGGTGGCAACAGTAGTGGCAGTGCCTGCGGTAAGGTCAACCTGATAGAGTTCGGCAGCTGTAGAGGTTACGTTAGCCTTGTCGCCGGTTACACTCATGCTGGTAGCTTCAATTTCCTTGCCTGCTACGAAGGTGTTGTTGACTGTGCCGTCGGCCTTCTTGACTGCGGTCACACCAGGCACATTGAGGCTGCTGTATCTGTCAATGAATTTGCTGCAATCAGGCGACAGAGTGATGTTGTGCCAGCCTTCTTCGTGGGTGAGACGCTCTGGTTTGCCGATTCTGCGGCCTCTGAGTCTCACGCGGAAAAGATGGTTCTCAATCGGCGAGACTTCGGCAGAAGTGTAGTAGATATACCTGCCGTCGTTGTCAAGATACTCGACATCTGCTGCACAAGGAGTGACTCTGTTGATCACGCCAAGAGTGTCGCAGAGATAGAGGTTCTTGTATCCGTCGCGGTTGTCTGTGCGATAAAGGAAGTCGTAGCTGTCCTTGATGAAATATAGCTTGTCAAGAGGCTCTACCCAAGCATCGTTGTGCTCTTTGAGGATGGTCCTGACAAATGCTCCGTTGTCTGCACGGTACATATTGAGATGCATGTTATGCTGCTCTCTGTCAAGGACTTGCACAAATACATATTTGCTGTCCGGCGACCAGGTGACATTTGTGAGGTATCTCTCTTCGCTGAAGTCAGTGACCTGAAGCTCAGTGAGGATATTGCCCTTGAGGTCGCAGATGCACACCGCAAGCTTCTCAGAGTCCATCCCGGCCATCGGATACTTGATCCATTTGTTGCCACCTGTGCGCGGAGTGATGTCATACATAGGGTAGAGCGTCACCTTGCTCTCGTCCTTGCGATATACTGCAAGCCTGCTGCCGTCAGGCGAAGGGAACACGCCGGATGTGCTGCCAAACTCGTTGCGGCTCACGCTCTGGCCGTAGCTGATATTCGGGTCATCGCTGCTCGGGAGTGTCCACTGCGGGCGCGCGGTCATCTGGAAGGTCTTGCTGAGCTGGCTGTCTGCGTCCCAAAACAGTCTGACTCTCTCGGGATATACTGAATAAGGAGCCTGATTTTCAGTCTCCTCAACAGTTAAAAGCTTCGCATTGGGGTTGGTGGCCGGATGCGTCCCAAGCACCGTGGCCACCATAAATAAAAGTATCTGCAACATTGTTATTCTCCTATTACTACAGGCACTTCCGAGCTGACAGAAGCATCACGCACTGAGATGATCTCGTCCACCACATATTTGTGCATGCCTCTCCAAGGAAGAGTGCCGTTGTATTCTTTATATCTGAGTTCAACCAATTTGCCGCCACATCTCATCAGAGAGTCTGCGATGGCCTCATCTACAACCGAGAAGTTAAACTCGTTGGATTGGATCCCGCCTACGCCCTTATTGCCTGCGCCGCTGCGGAAACCTGTCTGGATGAGTCTGCCTTCGTAGGTCTTCCATACCCATCCTTTATAAACAAGCTGGTTGAGCTCTCCCGCCTTGACTCCTTCGCCGAAAACAAAGAAAAACTTGAAATATGCTCCGGCGGCAAGGACGACAAGCACGATGGCTATAACCCACGCTAATATCTTACCTTTCATAATATTATCTTACTACGATCTCGCTTCGGTCCGGACCTACAGAGATGATCTTGATAGGACATCCGGTCTCCTGCTCGATATATGCTATATATTCTTTGAGCTCCACTGGGAAGTCCTCGTAGTTGCGCACAGAACAGATGTCAGTCTGCCAACCCTTGAACTCCTTGTATATAGGAGTTACGTCCTCCCCGCTCTCAAATGGGAAGTAGTCAAGAATCTTGCCATTGTGCTCATAAGCTGTGGCAATCTTGATGGTTTCAAAGTCGTTGAGGACATCGGACTTCATCATGATGAGCTCCGTGACGCCGCTCATCATCACGGCATATTTGAGTGCCACGAGGTCAAGCCATCCGCAGCGGCGAGGGCGTCCTGTCACAGCTCCGAATTCGTGTCCGATGGCACGGATCTTCTCTCCGGTCTCGTCGAAAAGCTCGGTAGGGAACGGGCCGCTTCCAACTCTTGTGCAGTATGCCTTGAAGATACCGTAGACG
>CALEJC010000079.1 GCA_937898205.1 uncultured Bacteroidales bacterium | reverse complement strand
CAAGCACAATACCCACCACGCAGCAGATGATTGCGCCGGGGATCTGAAGATCCATCTCCAGCGCAGGGACTCCTGTGCGCAAAGCCTGAGCCTCTGCGATTGCAAGCTTGTCAGACCAAGGCCATACTCTTATCAAAGAGCCAAGCACAAATCCGAGAAGCACGAGGAGCGTCTGCTTCTCCCAACGTCCGAGAAGCCAATGAAGAAGCTTGGCAAATGCGAGGATACCCACCAGACAGCCGGCGCCAAACACGAGAAGGACAGGAATATCAAGATCCGAAATGGCGTTCATGATGTAGTCATACTTGCCAAGGATCAGCAGCACAAAGCTGCCGGACACGCCGGGAAGAATCATAGTACAGATGGAGATTGCTCCACTCACGAAGATAAACCACAGATCGTTGGTAGTCTGGGTTGGAGAGAGTGTGCAGACCACTACACCGAGCACCACGCCAAGAATCACAAAAAGCACCTCTTTGACTCCCCAGCCTTTAATATCGCGGAACATCACGATAGAAGAAGCTATGATCAGACCGAAGAAGAAGGCCCATGTCATGATCGGGTAATAGGTGAGCACATAGGTCATCAATTTTGCAAGAGAAAACACGCTCACCAAGATGCCTACAGCAAGAGCCACAAGGAAATTGCCGTTGATCTTCTGCCAGAAATCTTTAAACTGGCCCTTGAACAAAGACTTCCATAAGCTGATATCTGTGAGTGCACTGATTGCATCTATAACTTGGGAATAAATACCGGTCAGAAGAGCGATTGTGCCACCGCTCACACCCGGAACAACATTGGCTGCTCCCATACCAAAACCTTTGAGAGCAACAGGAATGAACTGATTTTTCATACGATTTTACTCAAATACTCTTTAATGGCTGAGAACCTAGCAGACTGCGAGGCCTCAACCCCTTCGGGCGCGCTCACAAGCAGATCAAAAGACTCTCCCTCAAACTGACAGCACCCCACTTTAAACGATGCAGGACTGCACAAAGCTTCAAATCGAGCTGCAAAATCCTCAGGGTCTGTCACAAGAGAGATATAGAGATCTTCCTGTCTTGTGCCATTGAAAAGCCTAAACTTTTTACGTAAATAGCCGGCATAATTGAGCTGCTCCTTCACAGGGCAGAGCAACTCCACCGGAATAGATTTATAGTCAAAGAATTGCTTTACGGAACGAGACACCGATGAAGCATCTTCTGCAGAAGAGTCCACAAGCACAACTGCCGACTTCACCTTTGATAGAGGGACAATTGCGCGTGAATTGCTGCTCTTCCACTTCCTGAGTGCGAGCACTCGAGAAATATACTTTATCGGTCCTATCATAACAATTATTGTCCTAAAAGGCTACGCACCTGAGACTTGGCTTCCTTCCACCTTGGGATATCCATCTTGGTGCCCAGAACCTCCACAACTTTTGCTGCAATAATTGAACCCACATGACCGCATTTATCAAGCGGAAGACCAAGACTGTGGGCATAAAGGAAACCTGCTGCGTAGGTGTCTCCGGCGCCTGTGGCGTCTACCGGGTCGGCAGGATATGACGGGATCTCATAGACCTCGTCTCCAGCCTTGATGAGACTTCCATCCTTACCCACCTTGACAACCGCCACCTTGCACAATTTTGAGATCTCTTCCAATGCTTCCCGAGGATCGGAAATCTTGGTAAATGCCTTTGCCTCTGTCTCGTTGGCAAAGACTATGTCTACATACTTCTCCACAAGATCATGCAGGAAAGCAAGATTGCTCTCCACGACGTTATATGAAGCCATATCGATGGAGATGATGCATCCTGCTTCGTGAGCTATCTCCACAGCGCGGCGGATGAGCGACTGGTTCTGCACCAGGTAGCCTTCGATATGGAAATAGTCATAGCCCTTGAACCACTCAGGATCAAGATCTTCCGGACACAGATCGAGTGCCGCACCAAGGTAGACGGCAAAAGTTCTTTCCGCATTGCCACCACTGACAAACACCATGGATCTGCCACTCGACTTGTCGCTCTTCAGCAGACGTGTCTTGACGCCCACCTGCTCCTGATCGCTCTCAAAGAGCATTCCGAGCTCATCGTCACCGACTTTTCCGATAAAAGCCGACTCCATGCCAAGGATTGAGGTGCAGCGGATTGTGTTGGCAGCAGAACCTCCGGCCACATATTTTACTCCCAAAGGTTTGAGCGCGGCCCAGATTTTGTCACCTGTCGCCATGTCCACGTGTTGCATACTACCCTTTGGAAGGTGGTACTTCTGAAGAAAAGAATCGTCTGGCAATACAGCCAGAATATCTGTCAGCGCGTTGCCGATGCCTAGTATAGATTTCATATCCTACAAAATTAATATAAATTTGTAACTTCGTGCACTGAATGAAAAACAAAATCAAATATATCGCATCCCTGATTCTGGCGGCAGTTCTTGTCTGGCTTGCATTCCGCACCGTCGAGTGGGATGGATTCTTCAATGGACTCAAAGAAACGCGTTGGAGCTACGTGTTTCTCTTTTTCATAGCATCTGTCCTGGCTCTCGTCTTCAGGCAGGAACGATGGAAGATGATAATCATGCCTCATAACCCGGAAATCCGCAGGGCAGACGCCTGGGACAGCACCAATGTCGGAAACATAGTCAATATTGTGCTGCCGGGGGCGGGCGAATTTGTGCGCTGCGGCTACATCAGCTCCGACAAGCTCAAGTATGACAAGGCTTTAGGCACTATCGTGTGTGAAAGAGCATTTGACGTGCTGGCAATATTGCTGATGCTGGCTCTGGCGTTTGTCTTCAACTGGGAGCGCTTTGGGCTATTCTTCATAGAAAACATCTGGCATCCTCTCTCCGGGAAGATCAACTTTTCTCTCTGGTGGCTGGTGATTGCGCTGCTGGTGCTCATCGCCGGGTCAATCTGGGCCATCTACCATTTCCGGAGGAGCAACCGCTTCTGCGAGAAGATCGCCTCTGCCGTCAATGGCATAATCGGAGGCATCTCGGGCATCGCTCAGATCAAGCACAAATGGCTTTTTATTCTGCACACCGTCGGCATCTGGCTGATGTATGTGCTGATGAGCTACTTTATGTTCAAGGCAGTGCCTGCACTCGCACACCTTAACCTCGCCGATGCGATGTTTGTGTCTGCAATCGGCAATATCGCGTCGATCATCCCTGTGCCGGGCGGCATCGGAGCCTACCACTACCTTGCAGCACTCTGCCTGCAAAGCATCTACGGCACGCCGTGGGACACAGGCATCCTGTATGCGACGTTGAACCATGAGCTACACGCAGTGCTGGTGGTCATTTTGGGAGCAATCTCCTACTTTACAATCACTCTCAGACGCAAGAAATCACAAGAAAACAGATAGACATGAAGCTACTTTTTGCAACCGGAAACAAAGGCAAACTGCGCGAGGCAGGAGGCATCTTGGGTGAGAATATTGAAATCGTTTCTCCTGCCGAGCTGGGCATCAGCGGCGATGTGGAAGAGACGGGGACTACCCTGCTGGAGAATTCGCGCCTGAAGGCGCAGACGCTTCATGCGGCAAGCGGGCTTGACTGCTTTGCCGACGACACCGGACTGGAGGTGGACGCGCTTGGCGGAGAGCCGGGGGTACACACCGCCCGCTATGCAGGAGAAGAGCATGACAATCAGGCAAATATGGACAAACTCCTGCGCAATCTTGACGCACTCGGTCCGGACATCCCTCGCACCGCACGCTTCCGCACAGTGGTGACATTGATCCTTGAGGGCAAGGAGTACATCTTCAACGGCACTCTTGAGGGTAAAATCGCCTTTGAGAAAGCCGGCTGCGGAGGGTTTGGCTACGATCCTGTCTTCATCGCCGACGCCTACCCGGGCCTGACTTTGGCCGAGATCTCAGACGAAAGGAAAAACGCCATCTCTCATAGAGGAATGGCGCTTAGAAGCATGGCTACTTTTCTTTCCAAATATAAATCTTGTCCCCTCGGCGCAGACGGCCTCCAGGACAAATAGAAGGATCGATCGCCACAGAGCAGCGCTCTCCCTTGCGGGCTGTCTGAGTGCTCTGCAGGTTGACTCTCATATCATCTACGGTAAACTCCACCACTCCGGTAGTCGCGCCTATCGCCATCGCTCTGTCGCCTTGGCTCAGCTCCACCGACTCCACTGTGATCTCGGCAACTCCGATCCGGTCAAACCAATTGCTGACCTTACCGCAGTAAACCTTGCGCAGGGTGGCCTGAGAGCCATATACGTCACTCCACTGGCCGAGATATGCGCCCTGATAATATCCGTCCCAGAATCCTCTGTTAAACACTTCGGAAAGCTCATTCTTCAGGGCAGCTGAGAGTTCAGGGGTGTATGTCCCCTCACACACGGCATCTGCCGCACGGCGATAACACGAAGTCGCCCTCTTGACATACTCGGCAGACCTTGCACGACCTTCGATCTTAAAGACCTTGACACCGCTCTCGATGATGCGGTCCATAAAATCGATGGTACAAAGATCCTTCGGCGACATGATATATTTGTTGTCGATCTCAAGCTTGTTGCCGGTCTCCAGATCGGTCACCTCATATCCGCGGCGACAGATCTGATAGCAGGCTCCTCGGTTGGCGGATGCACCGTAGCTATGCAGCGAGAGGTAGCACTTGCCGCTGATGGCCATGCAGAGGGCACCGTGGGCAAACATTTCTATCCTCACGAGCTCTCCGGAAGGACCGCAGATCTGATCGCGGATGATGGTCTCGTGGATGCTCTTTACCTGGTCCAGGTTGAGCTCGCGGGCAAGCACGACGACATCGGCAAACTGAGCATAAAACCTCAGCGCTTCAACATTGGAGATGGAAAGCTGGGTGGAGATGTGCACCTCAAGGCCGATCTGGCGGCAATACATGATTGCAGCCATATCAGAGGCGATGATGGCATCCACTCCTGCCGCCTTGGCTGCATCAAGAGCAGCTCTCATCGCATCCAAATCCTCCTGATAGAGCACAATATTGAGGGTAAGATAGCTCTTTACTCCGGCCTCACGGCAGATCCTCACCACTTCGCTGAGGTCCTCAGGGGCGAAGTTTCCTGCCGAATGGCTGCGCATATTCAAGTGTCCCACACCAAAATACACGGAGTTGGCACCACCCTGTATCGCCGCTTGCAGGCACTCAAAATTGCCCGCCGGCGCCATTATTTCCAATTGCGATTTCAATAAGTTGTCCATAGGTCGCAAAGTTAGCAATTATTAACTACCTTTGTGTGATTAAAACTTAGTTTTATGATTACAGAGAGCCAAATCAACGAAACACTTAAAAGCATCTTCAACGAGATTGAGTTTCCTGCAGAGCCAAACGGCCTTTACGAGCCGCTGCGATATATGATTCAGATCGGTGGCAAGCGTGTGCGCCCGGGGCTTTGCCTCACCAGCTATTCCTTGTTTCAGGACAGCTTCAACGAAGGCATCACAGCTCCTGCAACTGCGCTTGAGGTTTTTCATTCGTTTACCTTGATGCACGACGACATCATGGACCGCTCCCCTCTCAGAAGAGGCGTGGCAACCGTATGGAAGAAGTGGGATGAAAACACAGCCATCCTCTCCGGAGACGTGATGGTCATTGTTGCTTATAAGCGCATCGCCAAGGCTCCTGCCTGTGTGCTTGACAAGGTCACCCAGAGTTTCTCAAAGATGGGAGCAGAGGTATGCGAAGGCCAGCAATATGATATGGAGTTTGAGAGTCAGGACTTCGTGTCGATGGACCAGTACCTCCAGATGATCGGTCTGAAGACCGCCGTGCTGATCGCCTGCTCGGCCAAGATCGGTGCAATCATCGGTGGCGCGGACGAGGATCAATGTCAGG
>CALEJC010000078.1 GCA_937898205.1 uncultured Bacteroidales bacterium | reverse complement strand
AGGAGCATGGCGACAAGATCCCTGCTGACAAGAAGGCAGCAATTGAGAGCGCATGCGAAGGCCTTAAGAAGGCAGTAGATGAGAAGAATCTTGCTGATATCGATAAGTTCAATGCAGAGCTTGAGGCAGCATGGCATGCAGCTTCAGAGGATATGGCCAAGGCTGCAGGAGCTGATCCAAACGGCCCACAGGGTCCACAAGGTCCACAAGGTCCTCAGGGACCACAAGGCCCACAGGGCGGTCCAAAACCTGATTACGGTAACTAATATAGATAAAAGCCTTCCAATTTTGGGAGGCTTTCTCTTTTCTATATGTAGATATTTGTTAAATTTGTGCATATAACCGTAACCAATTTAATTATTTACATATGAAAAAGAATATCTCAAAGTTCTTGAACCTGGCTTGCGCTGTTGTGCTTGCTTCTGCATGTTCAAGTGGAGTAAAGGCTCCGGAGGAGTCATCTCTTTTTGAAAAGAGAGTCGACCCTGTTTCTGGTGTTGTGTCTTATGCGCTCAACTATGGTGCGCCGGATGACAACAAGCAGTCTCTCTATTTTGTGACCAAATCCATGACCGAAGATGGAAGATTTCTGGTTTTCCAGCACACTGTAGGTAATGAGCTCAAAGGTTTTGAACCTCGTCGCCTGAAAGTTGCAGACCTCAAGAAAGATGAGGTTTATGACTTGGGTGAGATCAGAATGACTCCTTTCATTGAGACCAAAGAAAACTATATGGTCTATGGCGATCCTCAGAGAGGTTTCTTTAAGAAATATTTTGCTGAGCCTGATAAAGAAATCAAGCTTTGTGATATCCCTGAAGAGCTTTCTTCTCTTGGCCGCATCACTCGCCTTGCAACCCATCTTACTCTGACTCAGGATCGCCAGAAGGCGTTTCTTGATGCTGCAGTGAGACCTGAAGGCGGAAAGGAGCGTTATATCCAAGGTATGCTCAATCTGGTTGATGGTTCTTGGGATCTCTGGGGTGAGACTGAGTGGAACTGCAATCACGGTCAGCTCAATCCTGTAAATGATTCGCTTGCAATGTGTGCATGGGAGACCGCTTGGGGTGAGCTTGGACAGGCCTACCAGAAGGAGACGGGCTGGTATCCTCGCATGTGGCTTGTGCGCAAGGGCTCAAAGACACTTATCCCTGCAGAGCATCGCAACTTTGCTTCCCATGAAATCTGGGATGATGATGGCAAGGGTGTTTCATGGTGCGGTCACGGCTGGATGGAAGAAGAAGACTGTGTCTATCACTATGATCTGGAGACAGGCAAGCAGGAAGCTTGGGCTAAGGTTCCGGGAGCACGTCACAATTATTGCTCGCCAGATAATAAATATGTAGTGCTCGATCAGGCGCCAAATGGTTGGTGGAGAGGTGGCCCTTGGGCTGTGGCTTTCTACAACAGAGAGACTGACAAGACTGCTTGGGTTTATACAGTGAGAGAGCCGCTTGTTCCTCGTGATAAGCCATCAGTGCTTCACCCGGATCCACATCCGCACTTTGTGATGAATGGTCGCTATATCATCAGCACAGCAAATAACGCAGACGGTCACATGGACCTCTATATCACTCCTGTTGATCAACTTATCGAGATGACAAAATAACATAGCCGATACAAAAAAGCCTCAGAGTTTCCTCTGAGGCTTTTTTGTACTCCGTGGTGAAGTCTTGTTTAAGCTATTTAGAATCTGTAGATAAATCCGATTGACAAGTCTTCATCAAAATCGATAATGTTGTCTCCGCCTACTGACGCACCGACACTGATTGTGCCATTTGTAGTTCCGGAAACGGAAAGTTCGGCAAAGTCAAGTTCTGTCTTCAAGATGATATGATCGTTGATGCTGTATGTCAGAAGTGGGGTGATGTAGGCACCGAAAGTCGCGAAATCCACGCCTGACTGCTCTGGTGCAAACATGACTCCCATCTCAGCGCAGATGGCAAAGTTATTAAACTTGATTGGCGCGTATATCGCATATGGGTTAACGCAGAAAAGGTCTACATCAACTTCAGTCTTGTTAAGGTGCTGGCTTTCAACCTTTGTTACAGCTTTGCCATAAGAGATTTGTCCTCCGACGGCCCAATTCTCATTGATGATATATCCGGCCTCAGGGCTTATGCTGATAGCCCAGGCTGTTGTGTTTGTACTTTCTAAATTAGAATAACTACCGCCGATCGAGCCTCCTACATACCACTGCGCAGATGCGGCGTATGAAAGTGTCATTAGAAATGAGATTACAAAAAGTCTCTTAAAAAATGATTTCATATCTATAAGATTTAATTGTGTCTGTATGTTAAGTTCATTGTTCCGTCCTGCCATGACGATGTTGTCCAGTCATAGAAAGAAGTCTCTGCCTTGAAGTGAAGATACTCACCCTCAAAACGGATGTTTACGTTTTTCAGAGAGCCGCCGTAGCCACACATCTTGCGGTCATGCGTGTTGAATATCTCGATATCTCCTTTGGAATTGACTTTATAATGAAACTGAAAAGGATCAATAGAGATATTGCATCGTCCGGACTTTTGTACTGTCTCCTCATTCTGGTCTTTACCATATTCAGGATATGGCACATACAGATTGATTTGTGTCAAATGTTCGGGCTTTTGGGGAATACTGACCAAAGACTGGTTGAATACAGTGATTTGCTCCGAGTCTTCTTCATATTTGATGGTCTGTATTCCTGTCCATCCATATATCTCTAGCTGATTAAGAATATTATCGCTTGCAAAACCTTCTCCGGATAAATCTATTTCTGAGTCCCATGTGCCTGAACACAAAGAATATGTTCCTGTAATTGCATCAATAGTTGCATATGAGGCCTCACTCCAAAATTCAGTATATTTTGCTTCGCATCCGCATAGGCACATGATGGCAGATAAAAATATTAAGATTCGTTTCATTGTGTAGGACATATTGGTTAATCTGGCATATAGATGAAAGTAGGCGATACTTCGTTGCAGATATAATGCTCTTTTCGCTGTCTCCCACGCACACGGGAGGTGGTTTTGTGAGACCGATGGGGGCAAAACGGGTGTATAAATAAAAAAAGGCGGTTGAAAAACCGCCATTTGTGCTCCCTTAGGGACTCGAACCCTAGACACCCTGATTAAGAGTCAGGTGCTCTACCAACTGAGCTAAGGAAGCAAAGAACTATTGTGACCCGTTCGGGGCTCGAACCCGAGACCCCCACATTAAAAGTGTGATGCTCTACCAACTGAGCTAACGAGTCCTCCGTTTTGGGATTGCAAAGGTATCAGTTTTCTCTATAATTTCCAAATTTTTTCTAAAATATTTTTATTTATCGTAAATATTCAATTATATAGTGCAAAATACCTATCTTTGGATAATAACCAACTATAACCATTATGCGTAAGTTTTTCCCGTTAATTACTGCTCTTATTTGCGTCTTGGCATCGTGTACAAAGCAAGACAATAAGATTGATTTGAGTGGTAGCTGGCAGGTGAGCCTTGATAGTCTTCAGACCTTTGACGCAATCACGCTGCCTGGCACTACCGATGCTGCAGGATTGGGAGAGCCCAACACTCTTGAACCGGCTCTTACTTCTCCTCAGGTCAACAGACTCACCCGTAAACATTCGTTTCTTGGCGCTGCTTTTTATAAGCGCAACTTTGAGGTGCCTGCGTCAATGGAAGGCAAGCCTCTCACTCTTACTCTTGAGCGCGTGATCTGGCAGAGCAGCGTATGGATTGACGGAGTGCAGCTCGACGGAGCGGAAGAGAGCCTTACCACAGCTCATACTTACGAGATCCCGCAGGGCCTGAGCGCCGGCACTCACGAAATTATGCTTCGTATAGACAATCGCAAGAGATATGATATTTCATGGCGAGAGCTTGCCCACGCCTATACCAATGACACCCAGGTCATCTGGAACGGTGTGCTCGGAGAGCTGAGCCTTACCGCCCACAATGATGTGGAAATAGCTCAGGTCGAGGTCTATCCGGATGTGGATAGCCGCAGTGCAAGAGTCGTCACTAAGCTGGTGCGCCATAACCCGGAACTCACTCAGGTCAAGCTTCGCTATGGCGTGGGTTCGCTTCACGTCAACAGCGATGTGCCTCTCGACGGAGACGTGACCACCGTTGAGCAGACTATCGCTCTAGGCAGCAATGCCGCCCTTTGGGACGAATTCTCGCCGAAGCTTCACACACTCAAGCTGCAGTGCGAAGGCACAAGCAGGGAGGTGCAATTTGGACTTCGCTCTTTTAAGGCCGACGGCGATCATTTTGCTGTCAACGGCAGACGCACATTCCTTCGCGGCGCGCTTAACTGCTGCATCTATCCGCTTTCCGGCACACCGCCTCTTGATGAAGCCGGTTGGGAGAAGGAGTTCCGCGTGTGTCAGGAGTGGGGACTTAATCATGTGCGCTTCCACTCTTGGTGTCCGCCGGATGCCGCATTCCGTGTGGCGGACCGTTTGGGCATCTACCTTCAGGTCGAGCTGCCTGTCTGGGCGCACGGCCGTGGTAAGGAGGTGGACGAATTTATGCGCGCAGAAGCTGAGCGCATCCTCAAGGCCTACGGCAATCACCCTTCATTCTGCATGCTGGCGTGTGGCAACGAGCTGGACAATGGTTATGAGTTCCTCAATGAGCTGATGAGCGATATGAAGAAGGCCGACCCTCGTCACCTCTACACCAACTGCAGCTATACAATGGGCTTTGGACATAAGGGCAAGGCTGAGCCGGAGGATGAGTTTATGGTTGCTTCTCGCACAGTGCTCGGTCAGATCCGCGGACAGGATTATATCGACTCGCGCTCTCCTAACTTCTATAGTAATTTTGATGCCACAGCCCGTGGCGTCGATGTGCCTCTCATCTCACACGAGATCGGTCAGTATTGTGTGTACCCAAGCATGAAGGAGATTGAGAAGTATACAGGTACCCTCATCCCTCTCAACTTCTTGGGTGTCAAGGCTGAGCTTGAGAAGAAGGGTCTTCTTGACAGGGCAGAGGAGTATACAATGGCGTCTGGAAAGCTCTCGGCTCTTCTATATAAGGAAGAAGTGGAGAGAGCATTGAGGACCAAGTCTCTTGCCGGATTCCAGCTTCTTGGTCTTCAGGACTTCAGCGGACAAAGTACAGCGCTTGTAGGTCTTGTGGATGCGTTCTGGGACAATAAGGGTCTCGTGACAGAAGAGTGGTTCCGTCAGGCTTGCTCTCCTGTGACTCCGCTTGCACTCTTTGAGAAGCCTTGGTGGACTACCGATGAGACGTTTGTAGCTGAGATTGAGATTGCAAACTTCTGGTCAAAGGATATTACAGGCAATGTGAGCTGGAAGCTCGCTTCTGAAGAAGTGTCAGTGGCTTCCGGCACAGTTGCGGTGCATGTGCCTACAGGTGGCAACACTCGTCTTGAAACAAAGATTGAGGCCGATCTGAGCACGATCCAGGAGCCTGTGCAGCTCAAGCTCACAGTGGCTCTTGATAAATGGAGCAATAGCTGGGATGTGTGGGTATATCCTGCTGGTGATAATTTTGACCAGGGAGAAGTGGTGCTTGCAAGCACACTTGCAGAGGCCATGCCTGTGCTTCAGCAGGGCGGAACTGTCCTTCTGAGCCCTACCCCTTGGACAATCACAGGAGAGAAAGGTAAGTTTGTGCCTGTGTTCTGGAGCCCTGTGTTCTTCCCATTTGAGGCGGGTACGATGGGTGTGCTCTGCGATCCTGAACACCCGGGACTTGCAAGCTTCCCTACAGAGAGTCATAGCAACTGGCAGTGGTGGAACCTCACAAAGAACTCTCGCGCGGTGAGTCTTGACAACTATCCTCAGGTGGAGAGTATCGTTGAGGCCGTAGATAATTTCACCATGAATCGTCGCCTCTCATATATCTTTGAATGTCAGTGTGAGAGCGGAAGACTTATCTTCAGTACAATGGATCTGCTTTCGCCACAGGCGATGGGACGACCTGAGACCCGTCAGATGCTCTCAAGTCTCCTTGACTATATGAACTCTCCTGAGTTTAATCCTTCCGGAGTAATGACTCCGGATCAGCTCGACGGAATGTTCCATAAGCTGGATTTCAGCAAGATATTTGTCCCAAGACACGCAAGCGAATAGCTCTGCGGGACAGAAAGAGAGATTAAGCCCTCTGTAGACTTGCGCTACAGAGGGTTTGCTCGTTGTTGCGAGCTATAAAGAGAAACTCGTTGTCGCTGTTGTTTTTCAGACCGATGGACATTTTTTCGCCCAGACGCACCTCGTGGCGATAGTTGATGTCAAGTCGGACAGGGCTGCATGACTCAACTATGTTTTCAGGAAGCATATCATAGAGCATGTCCACATACCTGATGTTGCTAAGGTGCCCGTTGAAATCACAGTCGCTATATACGATCTTTCGGCTGTCTGTGGTTTCTGGAGTAAATTCTCTGATGCGTCGAGGACTGCGGCATGGGATGCTTTTCTCTATGCCTCCAAGGTTAAGCTCCGGAAAGATCGGACGTCTTGACGCTATATCGATTATGCACCACTCTGTAGTGCCTCTTCCTAGCTCGTTGCCGTCCATGTCTGTAACGCTGATGCATCTGTTGTATGTGATGCCGTTGCCCGGTACCGGCCATACGGTGATGCAGAATCGATCATATAACTTAGGTCTTGTGTCGATTTCAAATGCCGATCTGAGCAGAACCCAAGTCCTGCGTTCTCTCTGCATGACGTCTATCCCGTAGCCCTCGATGCGGATGTTTTGTCCTATGGCATTGATGGCGTGCTCGCAGAGCGAAGGCACGGTCATGCAACCGTTGAGGTCTATAGTCTCAGGGTTGACAATGTATGTATATGTGTTTGCTGCTTGTTTCATGTTGCAAAGGTACTACCTCCAAGGTTTGGGATGAAAGAAATGAGACTTTATTGGCTATTTTAGTGATGAAACTGTGTTTTTGTTGATAAAAACGCTATATTTGGGACGAAAAAGGGATGAAATAATTTTCGTCCCAATAGCTTTGGGGATAAAATTATGATTACAAAAGCCAATATTCCATCAAGATTTTCCTACCACCTGCTCTATGTGGTACTCATTCCGGTGTTTTTCCTTACCTTTTGTCTCATCTATAACCCTTTTGATATAAAAGGCTTTTATGACGACGTGCTAGGAAACAACTATGCTTTCCATCTTGTGATGCTTAGCTGTATAATGCTGGGAACCATCACCATCACCCGTCTCGTGCTTTCTGCTATGCTTAGACACAATGCCTTTGTGTGGTGGCAGTATTCAGTGTGGTGTCTTGGTGAGATCCTGGTGGTCTCTATGTTTGAGGCCTTATATTCTACTCTTTTTTTCGGAGACGAGCTGCCATATTTTATGGCAGTGTCCTACTGCCTGCAGTTTGTGGGGACGGTAGTGATTTATCCTTATATTATATTGATACTCATCAGAGTTATAGCTGAGCGCAATGAGGCCCTCGCCCAGAAGGATAGCTTTTCTGATCTGTCGCTAGCCAAGTTTTATGATTACAGCCAGAGATTAAAGCTCACTGTTGCTCCTTCTGCACTTCTCTATGTGAGCGCAGAACTGAACTACATCAAGATACATTACCTGGAAAATGGAGTTGAGACAGAATACCTTCTTCGCAACTCCATGAAGAGCCTTGACAATGTGGCAGCCCGTTATGGTCTTGTCCGCTGTCATCGCTCCTACTATGTCAACCCTACCAAGGTCACAGTCCTTGGACGTAATAAAGATGGTGCTTTCTGTGCGGAACTCAATGGTAGCAGCGCCACTGTTCCTGTGAGCAAGCTTTATTATGAGCAACTCATAGAAATCCTTTAATCCGAGATCTCATGGATAAACAACAACTCTATCAATTTATTATACCTCAGGCCATTTCCTTGATTCAGGGTGAGGACCGGATCGCAGCAATGGCCAACCTTTCTGCACTGCTTCATCAGACTTTTGGTTTCTGGTGGACAGGTTTTTATCGTGTTGTCGGCGATGAGCTCGTGCTTGGTCCTTTTC
>CALEJC010000077.1 GCA_937898205.1 uncultured Bacteroidales bacterium | reverse complement strand
GTAGTAGTTCAGATAGCTCCCCCAACTGTTTTCGCTTTGGTGCAGAGGAAACGACGTCCCCCAGACCGTGCGGTTCTCCGCCAGCAGCGTTTTGGCAGGGATATTGAGCCGGGTGCTATGGTGACAAGCGGCTCTACAATCAATCTCGTGCTTGGCCTCAATCCTGCAGAGGAGACCACCAATATCCCAAATCTTGTGGGACAGCAATACCAAAAAGCTGTAGAAACCCTTCAGGATAACTCGTTGAATGTGGCACGCATGCATTTTGATGCAACTGTCAAGACCTATGCGGATTCTCTTGAAGCTGTAGTCTTCTCTCAACAGCCGGAGTTTGGCTCGGATGCAGTCCGTAAGGGCTCTGCCGTGAGCATCTATCTGAGCAAGAACCTCGATAAGCTCCCCAAGGAACCTGTTAACCCAGCAGAATAGTCTATGACAGAAGAGATGTTTGAGCACTTCCGGCTGGAAGTAGATAAAGGGCAAAGTGCGATGCGTATCGACAAATATATGTCGACGCATCTTGAAGACACCTCCCGTAGCAGGGTGCAACAGGCGCTCAAGGAGGGTTATGTGAGAGTTGGAGATGAGGTCGTAAAAGCCAATTATGTGGTCCGTCCCGGCGATGTGATCAGATTTGTGATGCCTTACCGCCGAAGAGGATTGGAGATATTGCCTCAGGATATTCCTCTAAATATAGTATATGAAGACGATGATGTGCTCGTCGTCAATAAAGACCCGGGGATGGTCGTTCATCCTGGTCATGGCCACTTTGAGGGTACTCTCATAAATGCGCTCTCCCACCACCTGGGCATCAGTCAGGGTCCTGAAGCGGAAGATGAGCGCATGGGCATCCTGGTCCATCGCATCGATAAGGATACAAGCGGACTTCTGGCCGTATCTAAAAATGAGGCGGCGCAGCTCAACCTTGCAAAACAGTTTTTTGACCATAGCATTGAGAGATGTTATGTGGCGATCGTCTGGGGTGATCTCAAGGAAGACGAGGGCACGATAGAAGGCTACATCGGCAGGGATGTGACTGACAGGCTCAAGTTTAGACTCTATGATGAGGAGGACAAGGGCAAATGGTCAGTGACTCACTATAAAGTGATAGAGAGATTTGGCTATGTCACTCTGGTGCAATGCCGTCTTGAGACCGGTCGAACCCACCAGATCAGAGTACACATGTCAAGCATAGGCCACCCTATCTTCAATGATGACAGATATGGCGGAAACGAAATCCGCAAGGGCACAATATATTCAAAGTACAAGCAGTTTATTGCCAATTGCTTTGAGCTATGTCCTCGACAGGCGCTCCATGCAAAGACTCTGGGCTTTGAGCACCCTAAAACCAAGGAATGGATACAGCTTGATTCCGAGTTGCCTTCGGATATGATTGCTTTGTTGGATAAGTGGCGCAGATATGCCACACAGATGCCTCAAGATGAAGAAGAATAAGCCTCAACTGACAGTAGCCCTGCTCTGCCTTTTATCGGCGTTGTTTCTCAGCCTTCCGTGGTTGGCTGAGGGACTTGGTGTTTTTGCCTTGGTCGGCTTTGTGCCGCTTCTGATGGCAGACAGGATCGCAGATAGGGAAGGGATCAAGAAATTTTGGCTTTACTACTTCGGTGCTTTTCTGATCTGGAATGCCGTAACCACATTCTGGGTCGGCCTTGCAACGGTAGGCGGGGCAATCTTTGCTATAGTGGCCAATGCCTTCCAGATGAGTCTGGTGTGGGCTCTTTTCCGTCTGGGGAAGCGATATCTTCCGGGCGTTGCGCCCTATATCTTCCTGATGGCGGCGTGGCTTGCCTTTGAAAGACAATACTTTGCAGCTGAGATCTCTTGGCCTTGGCTTACCCTCGGACACGCATTTGCGCAGTCTACATCCTTGATTCAGTGGTACGAATACACAGGCACACTCGGCGGCAGCCTCTGGATATGGCTGAGCAATCTGGGCATATTTGCAGCAATCAACGTCTTTTCTCAGAAATCTTGGATGCGATGGACGATGACGGCACGCTGGTGCTTTCTGCTAGCGCTCGTGCTTGTATTGATTGCGCCACCGATCTGCTCGCGCAGCATCCTGAACAGATACCAATGCCGGAGCGAGGGGAGTGTCGATGTGATCATCGCACAGCCCAATTTTGACCCATACGAGAAGTTCCAATCTCTCCGCCAGTCCGAGCAGACTGCTGTGCTGCTGTCGCTTTATGAGGCTGAGTTCCAGAAAGATAGCGCCAGCAATGCGCTGCTCTTGGCCCCGGAAACCTTTACCGGAGACATCGTGCTCAACAGTATCGACGCATCGCCGACAGTCCATAGCATACGCCGTTTTCTGAAGGCTCATCCGGGCTCTGAGATGCTTCTGGGCGCAAGCACATATACCTATTACGACCAGCGTTCAGCGCCATCGTTGCTGGCAAGACAGATCGGCGACAGGTATGTGACTTCACATAACAGTGCGATGATTCTTGATGCTGACGACGGTGCTGAAGTATATCATAAAAGCAAGCTTGTTGTGGGGACTGAGCTCACCCCTTATCCACGCATTTTTGTGCCTCTTGATGATTGGCTATCCAAGAAATTGGGTTATGCAGGTCTGATGGGACGTTGTGAAGGACAGGAGGAAGTGTCGCTTCTGCACTTTGGAGAGGTGCCGCTTGGTGCAGCTGTCTGCTATGAGTCTGTCTATGGAGAGCATTGCGCCGAATATGTAAATAAAGGCGCTCAGGCTCTGGTGGTTATTACCAACGATGCCTGGTGGGGCAATACCCCGGGCTATAGGCAGCACCTCAGTTATTCTTGCCTCAGAGCCATCGAGTTGCGTCGTGACATCGCACGATGTGGCAATACCGGCATATCTTGTTTCATCAACCAGAAAGGTGAGATCGTCTCCGAGACAGACTGGTGGGTGCGCACAAGTCTCAGAGGGCACATCCATCTAAATCAGGAAATGACCTTCTTTGCAGTAAACGGTGATATAGTCGGCAGGATTTCAACGCTTGTCTTCCTGTTGTTTGCCGCGCTTTGCATCGCAAGAGCTTTGGGACTGGGCAGGCGCTAGAGCTGCCAGTCGATCTGCTGCTCTCCGAGCCGGCTTAATATTGCATTTGCTTTAGAAAAATGTCTGCATCCGAAGAATGCTCCTCTCGCCAGAGGCGAAGGGTGGGCAGCTTCCAGCACGTAGTGTCTGCGCCTGTCGATGAGCTCGGCTTTGCTGCGGGCATAGTTACCCCAAAGCAGGAAGATGACAGGCTTGCTGCGCTGATTCAGGACCCTGATGACTTCGTCTGTAAACGTCTGCCATCCGATTTTGCTGTGAGAAGTCGGTTCGGCCTGTCTGACTGTGAGCACCGCATTGAGGAGGAGGACTCCTTGTCTGGCCCATGCTTCAAGATTGGGCTTTCCTGACATTTTGACGCCAAGGTCAGTCTCAATCTCCTTGAAAATGTTTTTTAGAGAAGGTGGCGCCGGGATATTGTCAGGCACAGAAAAAGAGAGACCCATCGCCTGCCCGGGTCCGTGATATGGGTCCTGACCGAGGATTACTACCTTTACTTTGTCAATGGGACATAGCTCAAACGCCTTGAATATATCTTTCCCTGCCGGGTAGATGATCTTTCCTTCGCGCTTCTCCTGATGGAGAAAAGCGGCTAATTCCTGAAAGTAGCTCTTGTCAAACTCATGCTGCAGGGCCTCGCCCCAAGTCTTCTCTATTTTAACAGTCATAACCCAAATATATAAATAAAATCTTAACTTTGTATCTATGAAGCGTATTGCACTATTTCCGGGTTCTTTTGATCCTTTTACTGCCGGCCACTTGAACATCCTCAAGCGAGCTTTGACGATGTTTGACGGTGTGATTGTGGCTATCGGTATCAACCAGGATAAAAAAGGTTTCTTCACTGAAGAGCAGAAAGTTGATATTATCAAGCAGGCGACAGCAGGTCTGGACAATGTTGAGATCAAGTCCTATGATAGTCTCACTATTGATTTCTGCCGACAGCTTGGCATAAAGCACATGGTAAGAGGCGTGAGAAATATGATTGATTTTGAAAACGAGAGGGCCATTGCGGATGCCAACCGTCGACTGGCACCTGATGTGGAGACGGTCATTATCCCGACAGCTCAGGAGTATGCACACATATCGTCTTCAGCGGTGCGTGATATCATCCGTCATCGAGGTGATACATCCATGTTTGTCCCCGATGGGGTAGTGCTTCCTGAGGTAAAATGAAAAAGCTCGTAATAATCATATTTTCACTGTTTAAGCTTTCCTCAATGCTTTGGTTGTCAAATTCTTCAAAAGCTTGATAAAAGGCATGCGGACCGAATATGCCTAATTTTAGTGCTGTATCGTCCATATATGCG
>CALEJC010000076.1 GCA_937898205.1 uncultured Bacteroidales bacterium | reverse complement strand
GACCACGTCTTTGATCTGCTCTTGCGTATAAAAGCCGCCGTAGCGAATGTTGTCGTTGCTTGAGAAACTGCGGCCGATCATCGTGCCTTCGCGGAAGCTGCCGATGCGGGTGAGGTCGGGGTAGGACTTGATTTCTATCCTCCAACCCTGATCGTCGCTCAGGTGCCAATGGAAGCGGTTGAGCTTGAAGTATGCCATCACATCAAGATATTTCTTCACTTGCTCGACGCTCCAGAAGTGTCTTGAACTGTCGAGGTGCATGCCTCTGTAGGCAAACCTCGGACTATCGCTGATCTCGCAGCAAGGGAGAGTCCATCTTTCTGAAGATGAAGGCTTTTTGCCGTAGATGCTTTCAGGTAGAAGCTGCATCAGGGTCTGGATGGCATAGAGGAAACCGTTCTGGTCGCAGGCTCTGATCACAGCGGCTTTCTCTCCGACATTGATGCGGTATGCTTCTTTGTCGAGGCTTGCATCCTTGAGGAAGATTATTCCCTTTGCGGAGCCTCCATCCACGACGGATTTCAGGCCCATAGGAGTAGAAACAGAGCTTGTATATCCGCTCACAAGTGAAAGCTTGCCGGCAAATCTTTTTACCGCATCAATGCTCATCTGGTCCATCGCCGGATCGCATTTGATGGCAGGACCTTTTATGCGCATCTCTCCCTTCAGGAGAGTGGCTGATTGTGGTTTTGGGATGATCTGGTCGATGGTCCCGGCAGGGGCTAGGTAAGAAATGATTAAAAGGCTGAGGATTAGTACTATACGTCTCATTTTAATATACGATTATTCCAAGTACGGCGGCCGCTAGGATGAGAGTGGCCGGACTGACATTTTTAAAGTATCCGAGTATAAAGGCAGCTGCAAAGAACACCCAGGAACTCCAGTGAGAAAATATGTTTTCAGACAGCTCAAAGCTGAAGTTCCCCCAGGAGAGCTCGATCTGCGATACGAGCATCAAAGCAGCCGAGATGATCAGTCCCGCAATGGCAGGTTTGAGGGCATCCATTGTGAAGATGTAGGTCTTGTTTTCATGGAACTTGTTGAAAAGTTTGATGATGAGGACAAAGACTATAAAGGAAGGAAGAACCACGGCAAGAGTGGTTATCGCAGAGCCTATCACTCCCCAGAATGTGCCATATCCGGCTTGGGTGATCACTTCATAACCAAGATAGGTGGCGCAGTTGATGCCGATGGGCCCGGGTGTGGACTGAGAGACTGCTACGATATCGGTGAAGTCGGTTTCTGTCATCCATGCATTGTCATAGACTACCTTCCCCTGGATGAGCGAGAGCACTGCTCCGCCGCCTCCAAAATTGAAGAGACCGATAACAAAAAAGGTCCAGAAGAGTTTTAGAAGAAGTGCTAACATTTTTCTTTACGGATTAGGCTGATGCAGATCCCGCAGGCTATCACCGCTACGATCACGACGATAGGGGAGAGCTTCATAAATGCAACTACAAAAAAATATTCAAAGTCCTATCTTAATATTTTCACAAACAACATTTGTACT
>CALEJC010000075.1 GCA_937898205.1 uncultured Bacteroidales bacterium | reverse complement strand
ACCCTCAACATCAAAGTTAGAGGTAGCATTTTTACCTAAATAAAACCTGTAGGTTGCATCTCCCGTAAAACCGGCATCTCCGTTAAGACTCCCCTTGAACTCCAGATAGGTCAGACATTGAGCTAAAGATTGGTTGTGAGCAGAAATTATCACATCTTGATTCTTCAGCTGAGGATCTATATTGGACGGCAGGAGCTCCCCCTGCATGTTTTCGGGCACATAGAAGATATACTCTCTGCCGTTGTCATTGTCCATAACATGCTCATAATCTCCTTGAGCCAAAACTTCTGATGATGTCTGAGCTTTTGAGCCTCGATCAGCAAAAGGAGTCATAGAGATATTGACTTGTTTAATATTGACCTTGCCATCAACAAAATCAGAAAGAGATGACCCGGAGAGTCCTTTGTGGTCTATAACCAGCCTAAGCCTGGAGAACATGCGTCTCATATCGATATTCAACATTCCTGCGGAAAAAGGATCTACCGACAATTGCTTCCAGCATAAAGGGACACCATAGCGAGAGATTTCGTCAAGTCTCTCGTGTCGGTATTCAGAGTCAATATCAGATCCATCAAATCTATATTTATAGTTTCTGATTTCATCTTCAGTATATGGAGCCTCTATGGCTTCTTTTGCGCCATTGCTTTTGCTTATCCTATAGATATTTCCTAGAAGATAGAAATCATATTGATATCCGCGTAAAAGCTTGACAGATATGGCATTACCCAGATCTTCAGGATTGATGTGGCGTTGAATCTCCAGAGCTCCGGTAGTGCTATTGTAGACAAAGAGCTCTGCTCCGGTAAAAATCCGGTCAGCACCATCTCCATAGGCAGATCTGGTATCATATCTCCGGATATCATTCAGGCGGAGCCTGACCTCTTCTTCTGCAAATTCCGTAGGATACTTATCCGGCTCGCACGACCACAGTAATGGAAGAAGAAGTAATATTACAAACTTATAATACTTTGATAATCTTTTCATTATATCTCAACATCTATATATTTATCATCGTCAATCCATCGGACAATCTCAATAGAAGCATCCATAGACGAATAATCTACGGTGACATTGACATCAAGCAGATCTGCTCTTGTCCAGTCATAGCCTTCCTGGCTCAACCTGCTTCCTACGTCAATTGTGTGCACAGCCTCAACTACTTCTTCATTGCTATGATCACAGATATCCATCAGCAGATTGCTGCTCTTCTGTCTGGGCAGGCAGACGGAAAACAAGCCGAGCGTGCCGGACTGGGTTGCAGGGCCATAAAATTCGCCTTCAAGAGCCTCCGAATCATATAGGTCGATGGCATTGCAGTCAGCCTTGACCCTAAATGAGAAATCATACTCCTGCCCCGGTGTCAATCCGACCACGATGATTGTCATCTTACAGAAGTTTTTGCGAGGCACAGCCGTGAGATTGTACTGATCGTCATTGCAGACAAACTTCTCGTTGTATACCCACAAAGCATCAGACTCAAGCCCATAGGGAGTCACCAGGGAGTCTGACTTTATGTGTGTGTTCTTGAGGCCGCTGATTACTGAAATATGATTAGTCCCCTTGGGCAACGCCAATTCGTAGGGTCTATCTTCATAGTTGATCAGTTCAATCTCTTCAGAACAGGTTTCTGACCCGGACCTGACAGTCACAAGAGCAGTTTTGTGTCCGGAATTGATATAGTGAGTCAAGTCGACAAATGTATAGCATGGACACAGTGAGCGGTCTTCCTTAACTGTACAGGAGCAGGCAAAAAGTGGGGCTACCACCAGCAACGCAGATAGCAGACGCCCTAGGTCTAAGCAGCCCCTCATAATTAAATGGTTTCTGTGTAAGTCTCCCCCGTATCCCATTTGGCAACAGTGATAGAGCCGGATATGGTTTCAAACTCTACCTTCTTATCCGGGTGATCAGATCCGGGTCTTTTGACGGTGAGATTGACAAAATACTGCTTGTTTCTCTCCAGTCCTGTAGCACTGCTTTCATTGTAGAGCGTGATCGGATAGTAACATGTATGATATTTTGTCCCGTCAAAGAACTCTGCTTCAATCACCAGTCGCGTAGCTCTTGGAGACCATAGCTCGTCCTCATTTGGCGGACATTCATTAGGGAAACTATAGAAAGTGTGGACATTATTATAGGTAGAGCCATAGTCAAGCGTCTTGGGCGATTGAGTGTCAAGTATCAAGGCTGACTTGCGAGCATCAGTCTCTTTCTGTCGTCTGGCATACCACTGGCTCTCGCTGAGGTTGGCTGCCTTCCTTGAGCAAGTATAGTCGATGCTGGCAGGCACGTTGGTAAGGTAGATATCTTTGATTTTAAAATAGTCTTTACCACGATAGGCAACAGCTTCCATATCGTTCTTGATGCTCTGCAAAACGACCTTTGCACAAGCACGCACCACCGGCACCTCAACCTTCATCTTGCCCGGCAGGAGGTCTGTAATGACATTCCCGATCATCAGTAGTTGATTGGCTTTATTGCTTTCCAGTTGGGAGGTCTTTGCAAGCAGATCAGCCTTTGTGCGGACAGAACCGTCTGCACAATAATCTGCGTCCGCATTGACCACAACCCAGACCTCACGTCTGCCGATCGTGCAGCTGAGTTGGATATCAGTAAATGGAGCGGAAGACTTGGACACGCAGGCATCTAGAACTTCCGGCTCGGATGATCCTTCAGCTACTGATCGGAACACAAAAATCTGCACGTTTTGAAAAGCGACCTCGGCCTCATCACGGATCCCGGTCACTTTGGTGCTGACATTTAGATGTTCATTGAGCTTGACCGACAGAGCACATGATTTCTCACTATTCTGCATTAAAGGAAGCACAGAAGTGTTTTCCTTGTTACAAGCGCACAAGCCCATAATAGCAGCCCAGGCGCCAAATAAAACAAAGCGTTTCATAGAAAAGTAATTAATTGATTTGGTTTAAATTATATTTATTGATTAGCATTGATATTTCAGGGTCAAGATTGCCTCTATGAATATATGAGGCTTCCTGCTGGCAGCTTCTGATGTAGGCTTCCACGGCATCTCTTTCCTTGCCCTGGCGCGCATAAATGATGGCAAGCAGATAATTGACCTGGGCTGTCATCTTACATTCTTTAAGGATCTCCAGAGCAGAGTAGTTTCTGTCTAGAGCAAGCAATGTCAATGCAGTATTGAAATCCTTATACGGACTCAGATACTTGATCGCTTCTTCATAATCATGATCCACAAGCAGTTCCACTCCTCTCATATAGGCACTATCCAGTATGGTAGTGTGGACAGTATCTTTGATCATGCCTTTTCTATGTAGATGAAAATCAAATCTCACAGTCCTCAAAAGCGGGAAATAGCTGTCTTTAATAAGTGGATAAAACGATTTCAACCTCAGCAAGCCCTCCCTTTTATCAAAATCCGATTCATTATAGATGACTGCCAGATCCTGCTTTTCTTCCGCAGTCAAGAGCGTGTCAGCATCAGCAATTGACTTGAGCATATCCCAGTTTTCGCCTCCACTATGGGAGATAAAACTGATTTCTCTGGAGCTTGCTGCCTTATATGCATCTTCGCTTTCCTTGTCAATGTGAAGTATCACACCCTCATCTCGTCTGAGTGAGTCACGCGTTGCTCTCACATACCTTGAGAAATAGTCAGATACAGCTCTGGCTCTACGGTAGCTAAGTGAGAGATTGTTTTGAAGCTTACCTTCCGGAGAAGCTGAGGCTATTATTGTTATCGAGTCAAGTTCCACCTCACTACTCTGAAGTAAAGATCTGAGAGTAGACTTGATCTTAGTTATCTCGACATGGTTGGCGCCAAGTTTATCATCAATCTCGCTACTTCCTACCTTGAAATCTATTATGCTGCTTTGGGAAGTCTCCAGATTTCTTGAGATGACTCGTGTCAGGTATCGAGGTGTCTTATCGGCAAAACTGCTGACCGAACTCACATAAAAGGTAAGAGGCTGACTTTGTGGGATCTTGTATATACATTCAGCCTGATCGTATATTTCTCCTGAGAGTTTGAGATCCACCTTACGCAGACGAGGACGAGTCTTTATCTCTTGGATATAACTATAGATAAATTCCCCGGTCTCACCCGTCATGACAGTATCAAGCCTGATGCCTTCGGTCACAATCGGAGACTTGACATATTTTTGCCATTTACCATCCCTTAGAGCCAGCAGCCTCTCATTGCGTTTGACCAGATACCTGCGCGTATAATGGTCAATAGCCTCCACCTCACTCACACCAAAGACACCCCTAAAATCCTCCAGAGCCACATAGCTGGTATCGTTTTTATATGCATACAACTTCGGGATATTTCTTTCTATAAACAGATCAAGATTTCTTAAATCTATCAGTTTTGTGCTATCTGTCACAACACGAGAAAGAAATCTCTCATAGTGCTGATATCCACGCAATTGCGACTCCCTATAGGCATCACCTGTGATATAAAGATCTTCAAGTCTGATGCTATCCTCAAGGATAAACATATCAGGATGCAGACGGAGCTGCCACTTGCTATCCTGCATCTCGGGAGGCACAATAACCTGAAACTCAAGATATATCTTCCCTAACCTTTCTGCCACATTTCTAAACCTTGTCACAATCACTGCAGCATCCAGTTGAGAGACGGCAACCATCTCACCTGTCTGCTCATCCTTGACAGCATTCATCACTATCACCTCATTTCCTTCAATATCTGTGATTGTGAGGGTGTCTCTTTTGGCTCTAAGCGTCTCCGGATCTAGAGCAACTGCTTGTTCCTCCTTCTCCGCAGGAAGTGCGATTGCAACATTGATCTCATTCTGTCGGACCATAGATAACTTCCGCGCTTGACTGCAAGAAATAACAGTCAAGCCCAGAAGAACGATCAACGGAAAACCTAATCTACATTTCATAGGACAGAGACTCGTCATCGTCAATCAATGTGAGCCTGGTGGCGATTATCTCGGTAACTTGTCTTTCCTGGCCGTCTTCAGTCATATATTTATTATACTTCAGACGCCCCTGCACATAGACTTTACTACCTCTTTCGATCTTTGAGCAATCAAAGATATTTTTACCTTCCCAGGCAACAACATTGTGCCAGCTCGTTTCAATTACTGCCGCTCCTGTCTTGTCTTTATAGACATAATTGGTGGCGACTGTAATTCTTGACATTGTGTTTTGAGAAAAAGTCTGGGTCTTGATGCTACCGACCAATCCCCTGATTTCGGCCTTGTTTAATTGTTCCATGTTTTTCAAAATTTAAGTTATGCTCAAATCGGCATTGCAAAGTAAAATACAGAAAAGCAGATTTAAAAGCAGCCAGAAGCCTTCAGACAGCAGATTTATCTGTTTTTTATCTGCCACCAACATTTCTTATCTTCATGCATCGACAAGCAGGAATCTTCCTTTAGTAACAAATAGCAATTTGCCATTTTCAGTCTTGCAGATGACTCTAAGACAGGATATATTTGAAGCAAATGAGATACTATGGAAAATTTTGAGATCAACTATTGCATCGAGTGCGGGAAGCAGATAATTGGCCGCACAGACAAGAAGTTTTGCAGCCTGACATGCAAAAACAGGCACAACAACAAAAAGATCAGGGAGATCAAAGAGAAACGCATCAGAATAATAAATAAAATCTCCAGAAACTATGAGATTCTGGAGACTTTACTTGATGAGCGACGTAGCAACTTCAGTCTCGAAGAGCTAAGCAAGCTCGGATTTGATCACAATTACATCACAGGTGTGAGACACATGGGATATAGAAGCCAGATATATCTATGCTTTGATATCGCTTATTCTTGCTCCGGCTCTAAAATATCCAAAATCAAGCGTGTAGATCTTACCACACTTTGATTTCACCCATTTCAAGCCCCCAACATCCTGCTTGTATAATAGGTACCTTCTTTCCATTGAGGTCCTCTGCATATTCAAAGTCATCGACAAAAGTATGAGAGTGTCCGCCGATCACGAGGTCGATCCCTGAGACTTGAGGGATAATCTCCAAGTCCTCTCGGAAACCGAGATGTGACAGAAGGATCACAAGATCACAGTCCTGAGCAGCAAGCTCTGCAGACCAGCGGTTGACGACCTCTACATTGTCAAACTTAGGGATGCGGGAAGATACCACAGCGCTCACATTGGTAGAAATATTGGAGATCATACCGATGATGCCGATTTTCATCCCTCCTTTTTCAATGATAGTATATGGCTTGATATACTTTGAGATTTCAAAAGGAGACAGGTCAATGTTTGCACATACAACCTTGGTATTTTCCAGCATCGCAACTCTTTCTGTGAGTGCTTCGATATCATTATCCAACTCGTGATTGCCTATTGTCGTGCAATCATACTTAAACGCATTCATCACCTGTGGTTCCAATGCTCCATTAAGCTCAGAAAAGTATGAACTACCCTGACTGAAGTCACCGGCATGCAGCAGAAGGACTCTATCTTCGCCATAAAGGGCACGCACCGAGTCTACGATTGCCGCTCTCTCGATAGAACCACCAAAACCGGCTTCTTCTCCCGATCTCACAGGCTCAAAATGGCTATGAGTGTCATTGACATGAAGGATCACAAGACGTGGCTCTCTAGCACAAGAGCTCAAGCATGCTATAGCTATAATTATTGCAATTAACTTAACTTTCATAACTACTCCTCCACCTTATTTCTCACAAGTCTGTCATCAACAAAATACTCTATGCTCTTGCCCTGCTCCTTATAGCTCATGACATATGGAAGCATGGAATCAATAACCATTGTCTCGGTAATTATCAGTTCCTTGGCATTTTTGGCGACATTCATCTTATCACCGCCATCAAGCAGGAAGTCAATGGTGCCGATACCATAGATCTTCTCAGGATCGATAGGTTTGCCACCCACAAGGATTGAGTCGATCTTCTTGCCGGTGAGCACCAGTTTTACGCCACTCATAGGCATCACAGAACGGACAGAAACCATCTCATGAAGCATAGCCTCCAGATCCTTTCCGGTGAGAGCCACATAGCACAGGTAGTTCTTGAAAGGAAACATAGACACGATATCGTCCATGATCACGTCACCTGCAGGCATATCCACTCTAATGCCACCGGAATTGATGATAGCGACATCAACTGTGCGACCTGTAATCTTGGCAACATCCTCTCTCAGATGATCGACTATCCAGTTGGTGAGTTCGCAGTTTGCGCCATTTTTAATCATCTCGCGAGACGAATGTGCAATCACCTGCTTGAGGTGGGCCATCTGCGGCTGGACGGCAATAATATCTTCAGCCACCGCATAGGTAGCGCTGCCAGGCTGGAAAACGCGGCCGCTAGGCGAAGTATAGCTTTCTGCATCAATTACGCCTAATGCCTGAGCAGCATTGTCAGCATTGGGTGCAGTAACGCCGGTGATATGGCCATCGACCTTGTGCTTTGTCCATGTCATTTCAGGCGCACAGCTGACGACTGCAGCGCAAAGCAAGGAAAATGCAATTACTTTTGCTTGAGCCATTTCCAAAGATCTTTCCAAGTTGATTTCTTACCAAACATAAGGATACCGACTCTATAAATCTTGGCTGACAACCAAGCGCAGAGCGCAAATGTTGCGACAAGAAGCACGAGCGAGAGGACGAGCTCCCAGGTAGGGACACCGCCAAACGGCAAACGTGCAAGCATCACGATAGGTGATGTAAAAGGTATCATAGAGCCCCAGAAGACGATCTGGCTGTTTGGATTGTTGAAAGCAGAGATTGCGATGAAGAATCCAAGAAGGATCGGCACAGTCAGAGGCATCTGAAGCTGATTTGAATCGCCCTCGTTTTCCACGGCAGAGCCGATAGCGGCAAAGAGCGAAGCATAAAGCATATAGCCGAAGATAAAATAAAGGAAGAAGCTGATAACTATCTGACCGATCGGCATATTGCTGAGAGAAGAGACGATCACCGACATTACACCAGGCTCAGAGGCCATCTCGGTAATCTGAGCTGTTGCAGGGTCACTGCCCATCATCTCGGTCATCTGCGCCATCTCTTCAGGATTCACATTCTCCATCAAAGAAGGACCGGCCACAGCGCCAGCGACACCTACTATCGCAAATGTGAGCACAATCCAAAGCATAAACTGGGTGATAGCGACGAGAGCGATACCGATGATCTTGCCAAACATCAGCTCTGTTGCCTTTACAGAACTGATAAGGACCTCAACAACACGGCTTGACTTCTCCTCAATGACAGAAGACATCACCATACTGCCAAACATGATCACAAAGAGGTAGATAATCATGCCAAGTATCATTGACACAGCCATATAGACTCCGGACTCGGATATCTTCTCCTCTCCATCTTCTCCGAGAGTATAGCTCCTAAGTCTAACATCGGCCTTGACTTCCTCCATGATTTCGGCAAGTCCCTCGATATTATATGAAGCGATACGATATTCCTCTACTGCCTGATCAAGCTTGTAGCTTATTGATTCTTCGAGGTTGAGTCCGATAGGAACATATGAGTATATGTCTGCAGTCACAGAGCGGGATTCCTCGTTGAGAGCAGATACCACAAGCACACCGTCATAACCCAAAGACTCAAGATTGGTCTTGATGCTGTCGGCTGATTGAGTAGAACAATCCACATAGTCTACTGCTTCACTGTCAATAAGAAGAGGCATCACTATGCCGGACTGGTCAACGACTGCAAGCTGCTTGCTTTCTTCCTTGCCTGACATCATAATGACGGAAGGAAGGATACAAAGTGCTGCAAAGAGTATAGGAGCCACAAAAGTAAGGATAATGAAGCTCTTTTTCTTTACGCGGTTAAGATACTCGCGACGGATGATGATACCAATAGTATTTGCATTCATAACTAAGCCTCCTCTCCTTTAACAAGTTTGATAAAAATATCGTTCATCCTCGGCATAAGCTCCTTGTAGGCATTGATTGTCACTCCCTTGTCAAGGTAGTTTCTCAATGTCAGGCTTCCATCTGTCTCACGAGGAAGAACCACAGTCTGACGACCCTTCTCGTCGGTATAGTCAAGCTCAATGTTATTGTTGCCATACTGACGGCGGATATCATCCACGCTTCCGGTGATCACAAGACGTGACTTGTTGATGAGTGCAATCTCGTCACATAATTCTTCTACAGACTCCATATTATGTGTAGAGAGCACGATGGTAGCACCCTCGTCTCTGAGTCTGAGGATCTCATCGCGGACTATCTCCACATTGACAGGGTCAAAGCCGGAGAACGGCTCATCGAGTATCAAAAGCGAAGGCTTGTGCACGACAGTAGTGATGAACTGAAGTTTCTGCGCCATGCCCTTGGAAAGCTCTTCTACCTTCTTATCCCACCAGCTCTGGATGCCAAAGCGCTCAAACCAGATCTTGAGCTGCTTCTGAGCGTCGCGCGCTGTCATACCTTTGAGCTGGGCAAGATACATTGCCTGCTCGCCTACCTTCATCTTGCGATATAGGCCACGCTCTTCAGGCATATAACCGATCTTGCGCACATCTTCCTGTGTAATCGGTCTGCCAGCAAAGAGCACCTCACCGCTATTTGGAATCGTGATGCGATTGATTATACGGATTAAAGTAGTTTTACCTGCGCCGTTTGGACCCAAAAGACCAAAAATCTTTGATTCTGGTATTTCTAGGCTGATATCCTGGATAGCAACCTTCTCTCCAAACGACTTACTAACATTTTTACACTGAATAATTGCCATAATGGTGCGAAAATACAAAGAAAATCGCTCCAATGGAACGATTTTCTTAATAAATATGTGAGTTTAACTATTCTGCCTCAATTACAACGATTGAGCAAGCAGGAAGAGTCACCTCTATACCTGATGTAGTCTTCTTGTAGTTTTTAAATGCCTTAGGAGCTACAACCTCAGGATTGTCAAAATCATTATAGTCGCCCGGCTTTGCTGAAGTGAGGACTCTGGCTGACTTGATCTTGGAAATTGCCTTCTCGTTGTCAAATCCCACAAGGACAGTCTTTGGCTGGTCATAGTGAGTATTTACGAGAGAAATGTGGATCTTGCCATCCTTGCGTGAAGCAGTCACATCAACCTCCGGTACAAGCTCTCTATCAGTCTTGATCTTATTGGTAATGCAATCAGAAGCAAGATACTCAGCATCCTGATGCACATTATACATCTCAAACACGTGATAGGTTGGAGTGAGCACCATCTGTGTCTCATTGGTAAGAATCATCGCCTGAAGGACATTGACCACCTGAGCGATATTGGCCATCTTGAGACGACGGGTATACTTATGGAAGATATCGAAGTTAAGAGCAGCCACGATAGCATCTCTCATTGTGTTCTGCTGATAGAGGTGACCAGGGTTTGTGCCCGGCTCGACATCATACCATGTGCCCCACTCGTCAAGAAGGAGGTCCACATTGCCACGAGGATCATACTTATCCATGATCTCAATGTGCTTGACAAGGACAGGCTCGATCTCGATGGCCTTTGAGAGGATGCGATAATAGCCAGCCTCATCAAATCCTGTTGCAGCACCCTTTCTTCCCCAGTTAATCACAGTATAGTAATGAAGAGAAAGACCCTTCATACCCTTGCCGGTGAGGTTTTTCATCAAAACCTCAGTCCAGTTGTAATCATAATCTGAAGCACCTGAAGCAATCTTGTAAAGGCGATTGCTGCCGAAGTTGCGGAGATATGTCTGGTACTGACGGAAGAGGTCGCTGTAATATTCAGGAGTCATGCTACCGCCACAGCCCCATGCCTCGTTGCCGATGCCGAAATATTTTACCTTCCAAGGCTCCTCGCGGCCGTTGGCTCTACGAAGGTCAGCCATAGAACTCTTGGCATCAGAAGTCATATACTCCACCCAGTCAGCCATCTCGGCAACTGTGCCGCTACCCACATTACCGCTGATATATGGCTCAATATCAAGCATCTCACAGAGGTTCAGGAACTCATGAGTACCAAAGCTGTTGTCTTCAAGTGTTCCACCCCAGTTGTTGTTGGAGATGTAGGCTCTCTGCTCCTGAGGACCTATACCGTCCATCCAGTGATAGTCATCTGCAAAGCAGCCGCCCGGCCAGCGCATTACCGGAACCTTCAGCGCTTTGAGGGCATCAAAAACATCCTTGCGATAGCCTTCCACGTTTGGCACCGAAGAGTCTTTACCTACCCAAAGACCACCATAGATACAGCGG
>CALEJC010000074.1 GCA_937898205.1 uncultured Bacteroidales bacterium | reverse complement strand
GTAAGATGAAAGAAGAATATGAGATCTTCAATGTCGGCACAGGCCGTCCTGTTTCCGTGCTTGAGCTCATCAACGCCTTTGAAAAAGTCAACAACCTCAAGCTCAACTGGAAGTTTGCTCCGCGCAGAGCCGGAGATGTGGTTGCTATCTGGGCAGACCCACAGAGAGCCAATGAAGAGCTCGGCTGGACAGCAGAAAGAAGCGTAGAAGACACTCTCGCAGCCGCTTGGGCATGGGAGAAGAGACTCGCAGGCAAAGAATAATCCATGGCAAGACTCTTTGTCGGGCTCATCAGCGACACACACGGCATCTTTGATCCTCAGTTTAAAGAGTTCTTCAAAGATGTCGATGTCATCTGGCATGCAGGCGACTTCGGCGGAGGTGCAGACTTCGCCAAGGAGATTGCAGACTTCAAGCCGGTAGTAGGAGTGTGTGGCAACTGCGACGGGCAGGACATCCGCTTTGAGTACCCAGAGACACAGTTTCTCTGCAAGCAAGGAGTTAAAATCCTGATGACACACATTGCCGGCTCACCCGGTCATTATAACTTGAGGGTTGCGGCGATGATTGACAACTACCGCCCGGATGTGCTTGTCTGCGGACATAGTCACATCCTCAAGGTGCAAAGAGATCACTCCAATAACTTGCTGTATATCAATCCCGGAGCTGCCGGCTTGCAAGGATGGCAGATAGTGCGCACAGCTCTGAGATTCAAGATAGAAGACGGCGAGTTGAAAGATATGGAAGTTTTCCAGCTTCCTCGTGAGGCAAAAGTATATTAGTTATGGCAAAATCTACTAAAAGCACTTGGTTCTGCACCGAATGTGGTGCTGAGAGCGCCAAATGGATGGGGCGCTGCCCCGCCTGCGGCTCTTGGAACACAATGATTGAAGCTCCAAACCAAAGCTCAAAGGGTAAAGCCTCTTCGAGTCGCAGCAGCTCCGCCGGCAATGCTCCCAAGGCGCTGAAGGAAATCGACTTCTCAGACGAGAGCCGACTGGTGCTCGGCCTGCCGGAGGTAGACCGTCTGCTTGGCGGTGGC
>CALEJC010000073.1 GCA_937898205.1 uncultured Bacteroidales bacterium | reverse complement strand
CTTCTCAGATCATGCAAAACTGGGCCTACCAGGCTGAATATCTGAAACCTTTTGCAAAGCACTATCAGACCGGAGAGGAGATCCCTACCGAGTTGATTGATAAGATCATAGACTCAAAGAACTATCTTTCTGCCTACTATCAGGTGCGCCAGTTGCATTTTGGCATCCTGGACATGGCATGGCACAATGTCTCTAAGGCTCACAGCGCTGATGCCCTTGAGGTCGAGAGGACTGCTCTCAAGCCATATCTTACCCTTCCTGTGGTCGACGGCACAATGATTTCCACTTCATTCAGCCACATCTTCTCAGGCGGATACTCGGCAGGATACTATTCATATAAGTGGTCAGAGGTGCTTGAGGCAGACGCATTCTCTCTCTTCAAGGAAAAAGGCATCTTCTCGACTGAGGTAGCCCAGTCGTTCCGTGATAATATCCTCTCAAGGGGAAGTGTAGAACCTGAGGCCGTGCTTTACCGCAATTTCCGCGGTCATGATCCTGAGCCACAGGCACTTCTAGACAAACTCGGCATCAAGAGATAGCCTTAGGCGAGGGTCTTCTTGACCGCAGTTGCCCAGGCTGTCTTTCTTTCAGACATAGTTTTTTCAGAGGCTCGACGGCGGAATTTTCTTTCTGCTGTCCAGCCTTTTTTCAGCTCTTCTATCGAAGTCCAGACCCCGACTCCAAGTCCTGCCATATAGGCGGCTCCAAGCGCGGTGATTTCAGTCACGCTGGTGCGGATGACCTCAGTGCCGAGCACATCTGCCTGAAACTGCATGAGCAGGTTGTTGCTGGAAGCGCCGCCGTCGACCTTGAGCTCGGAGATTAGGATGCCGGCGTCTTTTTCCATCGCGCTGACGATGTCCATCGTCTGGAAGGCGATGCCTTCGAGCGCAGCTCGCGCGATGTGTGCCGCCGTCGAGCCACGGGTGAGGCCCACGATGACTCCTCGTGCATTCTGATCCCAGTATGGTGCTCCCATGCCTGTGAGGGTCGGCACAAAGTACACTCCGCCGTTGTCAGGCACTGACGCTGCAAGCTCTTCTATCTCGCTGGCTTTCTTGATGATACCAAGTCCGTCGCGCAGCCACTGCACCACAGCTCCCGCCACGAAGATACTGCCTTCAAGGGCGTAGTCTACCCGCTCGCCAATCTTCCATGCGACCGTAGTGAGGAGGCGGTTTTGCGAGAACACCGGCTTGTTGCCGCAGTTCATCAGCAGGAAGCATCCTGTGCCGTAGGTATTTTTGACCGAGCCTTCTTCCACGCACATCTGTCCGAAGAGTGCCGACTGCTGGTCGCCGATCACGCCTGCAATCGGAATGCTCAGGTCGCCGACTTCGGCCACGCCCACAACTCCGCTGGAGCTGCAGACCTGCGGCATCATCGAGGCCGGGATTTCAAAGAGTTCGAGAAGCTCTTCGTCCCATGTCAATGTATTGATATTGAATAGCATCGTGCGGGATGCATTGGTCACATCGGTGCAATGGGTCTTGCCATGGGTGAGGTTCCAGATGAGCCAGGTGTCGACCGTGCCGAAGCGAAGTCTGCCCTGCTCTGCCTTGGCGCGAGCTCCCGGAACATTGTCGAGTATCCATCTGATTTTGGTGGCGCTGAAGTAGGCGTCTATGATGAGGCCTGTCTTCTCGCGGATCTTGTCTTCAAGGCCACGCGCCTTGAGCTCATCGCAGAATGCGGCTGTGCGGCGGTCCTGCCAGACGATTGCGTTGCAGATCGGGCGCGACGTGTGGGCATCCCATACGATAGTGGTCTCTCTCTGGTTGGCAATTCCGATGGCTTCTATGATGCCGTCAGAGGCTTTATCTATCGCTTCAAGCATCATTTCGTGCATCGAAGAATAGATTTCCATAGGATTCTGCTCTACCCATCCCTGACGAGGGAAAAGCTGGGTGTATTCTTTTTGATGACAGCTGACGAGCTTGGCTTTGTCGTCAAACAATATGGCTTTTGAGCTGCTAGTGCCCTGGTCCAAAGAGAGGATATACTTTTTCATATGGTGCAAAGATAGTTTTTTTTCTCGCTCGGTGCGTGTTTAGGATTATTCGTATATTTGCAATTATGAATACTTTTTCAAAGACCTACAAAATTCCGGCTTCTGCCGATAATCTTGAGCTTTCATTGATGGTTGTAGAACCAGAAAGCAGTCCGATAGGTGTTGTGCAGCTGGTACACGGTATGTGCGAGCACAAAGAGAGATATATCCCATTTATGGAGTTTCTGGCATCCAATGGCTATGCCTGCGTGATCCACGATCATCGTGGCCACGGCGAGTCTGTCAAGGACAGCGAAGACCTCGGATATATGTATAAGGGTGGTTGGAAGGCGATGGTTGAAGATACCAAAGTTGTGTGTGACTGGGCCAAAAGCGAATATTCCAGCATCCCTCACACCCTCTTCGGACACAGCATGGGTTCGCTTGTAGTGCGCTGTTTTGCAAAGCGTTATGACAACTGCATCGACAAGCTCATCGTGTGTGGATCGCCAAGCGCCAACCCTGTGGCCGGCGTGGGAGTGGGCATCGCTAAGATCACTGCATTTTTCCATGGCGAGAGATATCGTCCGGCTCTTCTTCAAAATATGTCACTCGGCTCATACAACAAGCGCTTTGAGAGCGAGGGTTGGCCAAATGCATGGCTTTGCAAGGATGAAGAGATCCTCAAGGCCTACCTCGAAGACCCTCTTTGCCAGTTCCGCTTCACTTGCAACGGATTTATCTGCTTGCTCAAGTTGATGAAGGATTGCTACTCGGCCAAGGGCTGGAAGTCTGCTAATGCGTCTTTGCCGGTCTACTTTATTTCCGGTTCTGATGATCCTTGCGCTGTGAGCGAGAAGGCAATTGGCGAGGCTGCTGAGTTTATGCGCAGCGTGGGTTATGACAAGACTTCTCTCAAGCTCTATCCCGGTATGCGCCATGAGATCCTCAATGAGGTGGGCAAGGAAGAGGTCTGGAACGACGTGCTTGAGATGGTCAAGTAATGGATCTCGACGAGAAATATATGCGAGAGGCACTCAGGGAGGCTGAGTCTGCCTTGAGCGAGGATGAGGTACCGATCGGGGCTGTGGTGGTGTGCAAGGGACGAGTCATCTCCAAGGGGCATAACATGACAGAGAGGCTCACCGACCCAAGCGCACACGCAGAGATGATCGCGCTCACCGCCGCGACAGAATCCCTCGGAGGCAAATACCTAAAGGATTGCACTTTATATGTCACGGTAGAGCCATGCCCTATGTGTGCTGCCGCTCTTGCATGGGCACAGCTGGGACGTCTGGTCTGGGGAGCATCCGATCCCAAACGAGGGTTCAGTCTTTATAGTCCATCCCTGCTTCATCCCAAAACAGAGACTCGGTCCGGAGTTTTGGAAGACGAGTGTTCAACTCTGATAAAAGACTATTTCAAAGGTAAAAGGTAGCTCCTCGCGGGCTACTTTTTTTGTGGCAGGGCCTACTCGAAGACAACGCCACCCCAGCCGATCGAGCAGCCCACATCGACCTCGCCGACTGGATCCTAAAATATCTT
>CALEJC010000072.1 GCA_937898205.1 uncultured Bacteroidales bacterium | reverse complement strand
TCACCTTCATCCCAAAGGCCTCAGCCACGCTAGCAACTCTGCTGCCTATATTTCCCAACCCGATGATGCCAATCGTCTTCCCGGCAAGATCAACACTCGGATTGCTCACATCCGTAAAGATGCGATATTGCGAATACCGTCCGCTCTTGACGCAGTCATCAAAATAGCGCGAGCGCCCCATGAGAGCAAGCAGATGGGCAAATGTAGCCTGCACTACCGCATCGGTGGAATAACCGGCAGCATTGCGCACTATCACTCCCCTTCGCTCCGCAGCAGCCAGGTCAATATTATTGACGCCGGTAGCTGTTTCGCAGATAAGCCTGAGTTTGGGGGCAGCAGCCAGAAGCCGGTCTGTGACTTTGACTTTGTTGACCAGCAGCACTTCGCAATCAGCGACTCTTTCCAGAGCCTGCTCATGGGTGCTTTCCGGATAGGCCACATATTGTCCCAGACAAGTAATCTCGTCCATAGGCGTCGCTCCAAGAGTAGAAGCATCAAGAAAAACGATTTTCATATTTATTTGCTGTTTGCCTACAAATATAAAAAATTAAAAGGCCTGATATCACTACCGGGCCTTTTGATATTATAACTTCTGTAAATCAACGTAAATGAAAATCTTATCGATTTACGTTAATTTCCAATATCGTGCCAAAAACCTATTTAACAGTGAGATAATTCAACAAAATCACCATATTTTGCATATAAGTCTTTGTTGAGATACATTCGCTAGGGAGCGGAGCATCTGAGAAGCCCGGATTTTCTCTGGAGACACCAGGGAGCCCGCCAGGCCAGTAGTCCTTTGACTTGAGTGCGTCCACAAGCTCCTGAACCTTCTGCTTGTCGGCAGGGACACCTATCCCCTTGGAATAAAGCTCAGGAAATCTTTTCTGCACAGCATTGCCGCCGGCAAAAGGAGAGTTCTTTACAAGCTCTTCCTTGTCAAGTTTGAGGATCTCCTCATATTGCTGCTTCAGACTGCCGAGGTTGATGGTTCTCACCGATTTGTAGTGAGTGATCACATCGTTGCGGTCATAATCAACCCAATATTTACCATCGGCACGGTGAAGGTAGAGAGGTCTGTTGGTACCCACTTCAGCAAAGGTCGGACAGAGGATCTGGCCTTCCTTGAGGTTGGCTTTCCAGTAGGCTACATCTTCGTCACTATACTTGATGGTCTCAAGGAACTCAAAAGCATCAGGGATACGCGCAATGTATTTGCTGTCACCTGTCCAACGATAGAAAAGCATCAGGTTGCCGATCATCTCCGCTGTGGCTGTTGCCGCATAACCTCTTGGCTCAAAGTCACGCGCGTGACCAGGGGTATAGTTCATATCAAGCTGGTGCTGCATCGCCCAACCGGCCTGTGGCTTGCCACCCTGAAGGACAAGGATACAAGACATCGCTCTAGTGATCGGCTCAAGGACTCTCTGCTCGCCCAAGTACTGATAGCAGTCGATGAGGAACTTGATATTGTTGGTGTGCACACCGTCATTGATCGTGATAAACGACGAATAATCAGGCTTGCCGTTTTTGACGAAATCATACTTCAAAGGATATCTCTGAGGCCAGCCGCCCACAGGATACTGGCTTTCAATCATAAAATCGATGGCCTTATCGATGGCGGTGCGGTATTTAGGGTCAAAGTTTTCCATATACATCCTCAGAAGGAAGCCCGCAGCGTCGATTGTGCCGTCGTCATAGGTAGCATTGCCATAATAATGCATGTGCTCCTGGGCAGGATAGGTATACCCCTTGGCTACCCTTTCATACCAGTCTCTAAGTGAAGCCTCTCCGGCAAAGTCAGCCATATAGTTCCAACCGCCGCAATCAAGCTGAGCCCAGATGATAGCATTGGCAGCAGCCTCTGCTGCTTTGAAATAATAAGGATCACCTGTAGCATGATAGGCGTCAAGGAAGACATTTCCCATCATTGGAGTACCACCCTCAATCCACATCATGCTTGGCTTGCACTCCAACTCACCCCATTGTCTTGAAAAATCAGGAGCATAGTTCCAGAGATATCCACCATTGTTGGATACTTTTTCCACCATAAATTCAGTAGCTTTTTTCATCGTGCTCTTGACCTGCTCGTCGGTCAGACCTTTTTGGCGGGCACCCGCACCGATTGTGATAGCCGCAAAGGCTATCAGGAAGAGAATTCTTTTCATTACTGGTTGTCTTATAGTATAGTGATGGACAAAGGTAAGAAAATTTGTGCATATAAATAAAGCAACCACCTTGCCGTGCAGATAGCTTGGTGGTTGCCAGCGAATGTAGTATTGAGATTGAAAAGGTCTAAGATTACCTTATGACCTTAGCGTCATGGTCACATTTGGATTTGCAAAGAGGTCCTTAAGCGATGCATACTCTGCATAGTAGACCTTACCGTCGATTTCAACTTCAAATTGCACCTTGTCTGTTTCCCACTCAAATTCATACTCGGCACGCAATCTGAGCTGGTAGTTGCCGTCTGAAGTAAGAGAAACAGCTCCGATGCGGGTATTGTCGGAAACAAGCTCAAATGGGACGAACGATTGAGCCGGAACATCCTTTAAAGTACCGTCATTATACTTGATTGTGCCGGTGATAGATGAGTTGGCAACATCAAATGTCTTTGAGTAGAAGACTACCTTTTCCTCATTTGAGCTGATAGTGATCTTGCCTGCGCTCACGATATCCTTGGTCTTAAACGGGATAGTCTTGCGCTCGCCGCTCTGATCGGCGCCTGTTGCGTCAGCTGCAAGAGCAGGCTTGGTGCCAAATGCCTTCTCTGCGGCACGGTCAGCATCCACTGTGTAGATAAATCTTCCCGGGGTGCTTGGATCGGCCTTGATCTTGGCAGCAGTGAGATTGCAAGCTGCAAGTCTGGCTGCGTCAAGCTCAAGCATCGGTGCATCGATATAGATTTCAAACTGCTCGCCAAACGGGTCTACCGAGCTGGCATCTGCTGGTGCTCTGAAACTTGTCACATCAAACTCGACGTTTACTTCCTGTCCCGGCTGGTAGGTAAATGTTACATCTGAAACAGTCTCAGGGTTTTCATCGACCGTATAATCTCCCTGTCCGTTTACCTTTGCAGCAAAATGATATGGATGATAGTTGGCCAGCTCAAAAACAAATGAGCGGTAGGTGTTTCCTGCATAAGTCTTGGACGCATCGAGGATAGATGTCATGCCGACTGCGTTTGAAGCAAGTCTGACAATCTCTGCGCTCTTGGCCTTGTTGGTCTCAAGGTGGAAGGTTGCACCGGCTGCACCGCCCACGCCTGACAATGGAGTAAATCCGAGAATGCGACCTCCTTGCTCTGTATTGAATGCAGTCTGGAACTCAAACTGAGCTGCGTGTGAAACGTGAGAGTGGTCAAGATTGTTGGTATAGAACATAAACTCGTCAGTCACTTCAGGATAGAGGTAATAATTAGGATTGGTTGGTTCATAGTCAAGGTCCACCAAGTGAGAGTCAAATATCACCTGAGCTCCTCTCTTCTGAGGCACGAGCATATAATAGATCACTTCATCCTCTGCCATTTGATTATGTGCGTCAAATTCACGAAGTCCCTGAACCATAATGGCTTTATTCTGATCCGAGAATGTAAACTGTCTGGTGAGTGTGTTGAAGAATGGAGACTCAAGGCTGATTTGAGAAGCCACATTGCCGTCTTGCTCCAGGATATTGTGGAAGTATACTCGCTGCTTACCAGGCTCAGTCACTGTCATCACATATTTATACCCCCAAGGATTGATGCTCTCGTCTGTTGATCCATAGAAATCATCATCAGTAGAGTATCTGATCGGAAGATCCATACCTGACTCACTTCTCACATCAAGAATGTTTGTTGAGATGAGAACTTCCATCGGGAAGACTGCATCAGGAGTAGTCTCCGGAACATTAAGCACGAGAGTGATGTGCTCACCTGACTTCAAGCCATAAACCTGTGTAGTGATCCATGCAGGAGTAAAATCCTGTGCCTTGATGGTTATGACGTTGATCTTGCGCTGAAGAGGTCCGCTCTTTACAAGGAGGGTTCCGCTACGCATATCAAGCTCATCCATATGATTGAGTGTGAGGTAGATGGTTCCGACACCGGTAGTTGCGTCATAACTGTTGGTGAAGTTGTGATATGCCACATTGTTTCCGTCAAGCCATGTTACAGATGGCGCTTGAGCTGCAGCGACAGGATCGCCGTTGATATCTGTATAGGTGTAGGACACTTCATAGGTCTGGTTATCAAATGTCGCCTTATCTGCCCTGATGACAATATCGGTTTCTCCAACTGCAAGGATATGGCTGTCACTTCTGACCTCATTGATATTATCAGCAATAGCAGTACGGACACCCATATC
>CALEJC010000071.1 GCA_937898205.1 uncultured Bacteroidales bacterium | reverse complement strand
GCTCGCTGCCCACAGCCAGAAGGGTCTTCCTGCTTTTGGCATCTACGGCCACGATGTGCAGGACCTCGAAGACAATACTATCCCCGCCGATGTGGCAGAAAAGATCCTCAGATTTGCACGCAGTGCTCAGGCTGTGGCCACAATGAGGGGTAAGAGCTACCTCTCGCTTGGCAACACATGCATGGGCATAGCCGGCTCTATCGTGGATGCCGATCTCTTCCAACACTACTTCGGCATGCGCACCGAATATGCTGATCTCGTGGAGATTCTGCGTCGCGAAGAGCTTGGAATCTACGATAAGGAGGAGTTTGCCAAGGCGATGGCCTGGACAGAAAAATATTGCAAGCCTCACGAAGGCTACGACTATAACCAGGACAAAGGCAAGGCCAAGACCCGTGAGGAGAAAGATGCCGACTGGGAGTTTACAGTCAAGAATATGCTCATCATCCGCGACCTGATGCAGGGCAACCCTAAGCTTCGCGAGATGGGCTTCAAGGAGGAGGCTCTCGGACATAATGCCATCCTCGCAGGAGTGCAGGGCCAGCGCCAGTGGACTGACTATAAGCCAAACTTCGACTTCCCTGAGTCGCTGATGTGCTCGTCGTTTGACTGGAATGGCACACGTGAGCCTTATGTGCTTGCAACAGAGAACGATGCTCTTAACGGCATCTCTATGCTTTTTGGCAAGCTTCTCACCGGTAAGAGCGTGATGTTCAGCGATATCCGCACCTACTGGAGCCCTGAAGCAGTGAAGCGAGTGACCGGCAAGGACGTGGAAGGCGCTGCCGCCGGAGGTTTTATCCACCTCATCAATTCGGGCGCGACCACAGTGGATGCGACCGGCGCCATGAGCGATGCCGACGGCAACCCTACAATGAAATATCACTGGGAGATCAGTCAGGAGGATATGGAAGCTTGTCTTGGCGCGACAACTTGGTTCCCTGCTGACCGCGATTATTTCCGAGGCGGCGGCTATTCAAGCAACTTCCTCACTCGCGGCGGGATGCCGATGACGATGATGCGCGTCAATATGGTGGCCGGACTTGGTCCTGTGCTTCAGCTCGCTGAAGGATGGACAGTCGATCTCGATCCTGAGGTGCATGATATCCTCAATCGTCGCACAGACAAGACTTGGCCAAGCACCTGGTTTGCGCCTCGCCTTGATCCGAATAAAGACGCATTCAAAGATGTATATTCTGTGATGAACAACTGGGGTGCCAACCACGGCGCAATCGCCTACGGCCACATCGGTGCAGACGTGATCACTCTCTGCTCTATGCTACGTATCCCTGTGTGCATGCACAATATTGCCGATGACAAGATCTTCCGCCCATCTGCATGGAACGCATTCGGTATGGATAAGGAGGGAGCTGATTATCGTGCATGTGCCAACTTTGGACCTATTTACAAGTAGAGATGTCCCGGAATAAAGATTCTATACTCAAAAAGGATGGGGTCAGCATAGTGCTGCCCTTCATCCTTGTCACGGCTTGTTTTGCCTTGTGGGGTTTTGCCAACGATGTGACCAACCCCATGGTCAAGGCGTTTTCCAAGATATTCAGGATGAGTGTCACCGATGGCGCTCTTGTGCAGGTGGCTTTCTATGGCGGCTATTTTGCGATGGCTCTGCCGGCAGCGATGTTTATCCGTCGCTTCTCATATAAGGCCGGAGTGATACTGGGACTGGGTTTGTATGCTGTGGGTGCAGCCATGTTCTTCCCGGCCAAGTTGTCGGGAAGCTATTATCCTTTCCTGATTGCCTATTTTGTGATGACTTGCGGTCTGTCTTTTCTGGAGACAAGCTGTAATCCATATATTATGGCGATGGGCTCGTCCCAGACGGCAACCCGCCGTCTTAACTTTGCGCAGGCCTTCAATCCTATAGGTTCTCTTTGCGGAATGTTTGTGGCGATGAATTTTATTCAGGCCAAACTCAATCCGCTCAGCACAGAGGAGCGTGCAGGTCTTGGTGAAGCGGAGTTTGAAGCTCTCAAGCAGAGTGATCTGGCAATCCTCATCAAGCCATATCTCTATATCTGCATAGTGCTGGTACTGATGATAGTGATGATGATGCTCTTCAAGATGCCGAAGTGCTCGGAAGACAACAAGAGCCTAAACGTCGGACCGACTTTGAAGCGACTGGTAAAGAACGTCAACTACAGAGAAGGTGTGATCGCACAGTTTTTCTATGTGGGAGCTCAGATCATGTGCTGGACTTTCATCATCCAATATGGCACTCGCGTCTTTATGGGACAGGGGATGACTGAGCAAGCTGCAGAGGTGCTCTCTCAGCGCTATAATATTGTCGCGATGGCGATTTTCTGCTGTAGTCGATTTATCTGCACCTACTTCCTGAAATATGTGCGCCCTGCAAAGCTTCTTGGCATTTTTGCCGTAGCTGCATGTACATTCACTGTGGGCGTGGTTGCGATTCAGGGTGTGGTCGGCATGTATTGCCTTGTGGGCATCTCGATGTGTATGTCGCTGATGTTCCCGACTATCTATGGCATTGCGCTTGACGGGCTTGGCGAGGATGCCAAATTTGGCGCTGCCGGTCTCATTATGGCGATTCTTGGAGGAAGCGTTCTTCCGCCTCTTCAGGCGCGAATTATCGACTGCGGCAGTGTGGCCGGATTCCCGGCGGTCAATCTGTCGTTTGTGCTTCCGCTGATCTGCTTTATCATAATTGCGATCTATGCTCGCAGAACCTTTAGACGTAGCGCGGTTTAGTATGGAAGGATATCAGGTCAAAGAATATGGCAGGAAGGTAAAGCGTTACTGTCAGACGATGGAGTTGCGTGACGATCCCGAGTTGATCAAGCGTTATCGTCAGGCTCATGACAGCGAGCATGCATGGAAGGAAATCCTTGAAGGCATCCGCTCTGTGGGTATCCTTGAGATGGAGATTTATATCCACGAGACAAGACTTGTGATGATAGTCGAGACTCCTCTGGATTTTGATTGGGACAGCGCCATGGCGCGTCTGGCCACTCTCCCTCGTCAGCAGGAATGGGAGGACTATATGGCTCTTTTCCAGAAGTGCAGGGAAGGCGAGAGTTCCGATGAGAAATGGAAGATGATGGAACGCATGTTCTATCTCTATTAAGCTGCTTTTTCGTATTTTTGCAGTCTATGGCAACTATTGGAATAATGGACTCCGGTGTGGGAGGGCTCACTGTTTTGGCTGAGCTCCGCCGTTTGCTGCCGTCCGAGAACTACATCTACTTCTCGGACAACGCCTATTGTCCCTATGGTCGCCGCAGTGCTGAAGAAATCTCCGAGCGTGCATTTGCAATCAGCGATACTTTTATCGACAAAGGTGCTGATATTATTGTAATCGCTTGCAATACAGCCACTGCCGCGTCGATAGCTCGGCTTCGCAAGAGCTATACGGTCCCTTTTGTGGGCATGGAACCGGCCATCAAACCGGCGGTGCAGCTCACCAAGAGTGGGGTTGTAGGCGTGCTGGCCACCGCCGGCACACTCGCGAGCGAGAAGTATGCCCAAGTGCGGGAGCGCTTCCAGGATCAGGTGAAGATTGTCCAGTCGGTGGGCGAAGGCTTTGTCGAGCTGGTCGAATCCGGTAATTTCCTTGGTCTTGAGGCAGAAGCGGTTGTGAGCAAGAGTCTGGTGCCCATGCTACAGGCCGGTGCCGATGTGATCGTGCTTGGCTGCACACACTATCCGTTCCTCATCAAG
>CALEJC010000070.1 GCA_937898205.1 uncultured Bacteroidales bacterium | reverse complement strand
GGACGCGGAACAAAGAAGGGCGTAACATCGACTGGGCGATCCTCGACAAGATCACCAAGCGCATCCTTGCTGAAGTGCCAAACGTAAACCGTGTGTGCTACGACATGTCACCTAAGCCAAGCGCTACCATCGAGTGGGAGTAATTATCTAGATAACTGCAGAAGCTCATAATCAGCTTTGATCTTGTTGATTATGGCTTTGACAACTTCGAAGGCCTTGGAGTCTTCAGTATATATGGCCGGGAGAGCAAAGCTCACTCGGCCTTGTTTTTTGAGCTTGCCGGCGGTGGCCTTCTTGCGTGAGTTGCTAGGGTTGTATACTGCAATCGAGTGACCACCAAACATCCCCACGATCTTCATACAAGGGACATCAGTATCTCCATCGCCGAAGTAGACCATGTGAGAAAAAGGCACGCGTTTGCGGTCGTCCGAAACGGACTTATTTACCATCTTGTTGTCCTGACTGCTGAAGATGCCTTTGTTGATCTTAAACAAGAACTGGGTCTTGGCAGTGTAATCCACAGCTACGCCAGGCCATTCGGCTTCGCCTTCCTGATTGTAGATGAAACTTCCGGCAAAGACGTGCTTGAACTCATGTGCGATCGGGCTGCCTTCAATGATCTCCTTGAGGCCTGATGAGTTGATGTAGTGCTCGATGACGACACCGTGCTGCTTGCCATAATCATTGACCAGTCGGAACCACTCCTTTACTCCGTCAAAGAGCTCGATCTCTGCGCCGAATTTTTTGAAATTATCCCTGCGCAGAGCAATGCCTGACTTCTTGGCTTCGTCAAACATCAGCTTCATATAAGATAGTACATTTGAGGCGTCATGATCAATCGCGATGCCGTCGCTCATGGTCCAGAACTCTGAAGTGGTCTTGCCCACGGCCTGGATGAAGCCAAACTCTTGCATGTTGCCCGGCGAGAGTGTGCCGTCAAAATCATAAATGAGTGCAATAATCGGTTTTTTTCTCATATAAATTCGCCACAAATGATAATCTTTCGCCACAAATATCGCAATTATTCACCACATATCAAGTTTTCAACTTGGTATATAGTCGCTCTCGGTTTAAATTTGCCGGCGATGACAATAAAATCTAAACTATAATGGTACATTTTCTTACAACACTTGAGAGCAGCATGAAGGCTCATTGGAACAAGCCTGCTCTCTGCAACTACAAAGGCGAAGTGTTTACCAATGCTGATATCGCTGCATTGATCGCTCGCTTCGGTGTCCTTTACAATGAGCTTGGCATCAAGAAGGGTGATAAGATTGCTCTTTGCGCCAAGAACACTGCTCGCTGGGGTGCTTTGTTTTTCTCAATCACAGCACATGAGGCTGTCTGCGTTTCTATCCTTGCAGACTTCCACCCTGATAGCGTAAATTACCTGGTCGACCACTCAGACAGTGTGCTCCTTTATACCGACAAAGAGATCTGGGATAAACTTGATACAAGCAAGTTCCCTAAGCTCAAGATGGCAATCAATGTAGATGATTTTTCTCTTCTTTATGCAAAAGACGATGATGTTAAGGCTGCATTTGATTGTTTGGAAGAGAAGTATGTTGAGAAATATCCTGCAGGTGTATCTACCAGCGACGTCAAGTTTAAGGTTGACAACTTCAATGACCTTGCGGTGATCAACTATACTTCCGGCACTACAAGTGCTCCAAAGGGTGTTATGCTCACCTACGGAAACCTTAGCGCATCTATCCAATATGGCCACGAAAACGTCACAGTGCACCCGGAGGATAAGCTTGTTTCGATGCTTCCTATGGCACACATCTACGGTATGGTGTTTGAGTTCCTGTATCCTGTGACAGGTGGTGCTGCCATCTATTTCCTTGGCAAGTCTCCGGCTCCATCGCTTCTTCTCAAGGCGATGAAGGACGTTCAGCCATATCTTGTCTGCACAGTGCCTCTTGTAATGGAGAAGATCTACAAGTCTTCACTCAAGCCGGTGCTCAGTAAGTGGTATATGAAGGTCCTCACAGCTATCCCTGGCATCAACCAGATCATCTACTCAAAAGTGCGTGGCAAGCTCGATGCTGCATTTGGTGGCAAGGTGACCCAATATATCATGGGCGGTGCTGCTCTTAATCCTGAGGTGGAGAAGTGCTTCAGAGCGATCAAGCTTCACTATACCATCGGTTATGGTATGACCGAGGCAGCTCCTCTTCTTGCCTACGAAAACTGGAAATATTTTGCTCAGGGCTCATGTGGTAAGCCAATCTCTTGCTTGAATGCCCGCATTGACTCTGACGATCCTCAGCATATTGCCGGAGAAATCCAGGCTAAGGGTGACAATATCATGGTCGGATACTACAAGAACGAAGAGGCTACCAAGGCTGCATTTACCGAGGATGGCTACCTTCGCACAGGCGACCTCGGTATTATGGATGCCAAGGGCAATATCTTTATCAAGGGTCGTTCAAAGAGCATGATCCTCTCTGCCAATGGTCAGAATATCTATCCTGAGGAAGTTGAGGCAATTGTCAACAATCAGCAGTTTGTAGTAGAGAGTGTGGTTGTGGACCGCTCAAGCAAGCTTGTTGCACTCGTATACCTTGACAACGATGCAATCAAGAATGCCAAACTTGATGAGGAGGCAATCTCAGACCTTCCTGAGAAGATCAGACTCAGCGCCAACCGCAGCCTTCCTGGATATAGCCAGATCTCAAAGGTGGAAGTCGTAATGGTGCCATTTGAGAAGACTCCTAAGATGAGTATCAAGAGATTCCTTTATAAATAAGATTTTGCTGTGACATTTTGTCAATGGAACGCAAATTGAAAAAATAAGGGTGCAGCCTTCGGGTTGCACCTTTATTTGTATATTAAAAATCGGAATATAATGGCAACACAGAAAGTAAAAGGTCAGATCGGGGTAACTACAGAAAATATCTTCCCCGTCATCAAACAGTTTCTTTATTCAGATCACGAGATTTTCCTGCGCGAGCTCGTAGCCAACGCAGTAGACGCCACTCAGAAGATGAAGGCGGTGGCTTCTCGTGGCGAGTATAATCAGGAGCTTGGCGATCTCAAAGTGAGAGTAGAGCTCAACGAGAAGTCAAAGACTCTCAAAATTATCGACAACGGTATCGGTATGACAGCTGAGGAAGTAGATAGGTATATCAATCAGATTGCCTTCTCTTCAGCAGGTGAGTTCCTTGAGAAATATAAGGACCAGCTCAACTCTATCATCGGCCACTTCGGACTCGGTTTCTATTCTGCATTTATGGTTGCCAGCAAGGTGAGCATTGATTCGCTTAGCTGGAAGGAAGGAGCTGAGGCTGTGCACTGGGAGTGTGACGGATCGCCTGAGTACACAATGTCAGCAGGCAAGCAGAAGGAGAGAGGTACTGTGATCACCCTTCATCTCGACGACGATTCCAAGGAGTTTGCCGAGAAGGCCCGCATCAGCCAGCTGCTTGGTAAATACTGTAAGTTCATGCCTGTGCCTGTGGTATTTGGCAAGAAGACAGAGTGGAAAGATGGCAAGAGCGTAGAGACTGATGAGGATAACATCATCAACAATATCGATCCGATCTGGACCCGCACTCCAAGCGAGCTCAAGGATGAGGATTACCTCAAGTTCTATCGAGAACTCTATCCTATGGAGGAGGAACCAATGTTCTGGATCCACCTCAATGTGGATTATCCTTTCAACCTCACAGGTGTGCTATATTTCCCTAAGATCAAGGAGAGGATGTCAATCGATAAAAACAAGATCCAGCTCTATTGCAACCAGATGTTTGTGACTGAGCATGTAGACAACATCGTTCCTGACTTCCTCACTCTTCTCCATGGTGTGATTGACTCTCCGGATATCCCGCTCAATGTGAGCCGCAGCTATCTTCAGAGCGATGCCAATGTCAAGAAGATCAGCACCTACATCACTAAGAAAGTTGCAGATCGTCTTGAGGATATCTTCAAGACAGAGCGTGAGCAGTATGAGCAGAAGTGGGACAATATCAAGCTCTTTATCGAGTATGGTATGCTCAGCGACGAGAAGTTCTGCGACAGAGCTCTTAAGTTTGCCCTTCTCAAAAACACAGACAGCAAGTACTTCAGCCTTGAGGACTACCGTAAAGGCGTGGAGACAGCCCAGACGGACAAGGATGGCAATGTCGTTTATCTCTATGCCACCAAGCTCGATGAGCAGTATACTCAGATTGAGGCAGCCAAAAACATGGGCTATGATGTCCTCTTTATGGATTGTGAGTTAGACAGTCATTATGTCAATCTGCTTGAGGCAAAGCTTGAGAAGACCCGACTTGCACGCGTAGACAGCGATAGCGTCAACAATCTCATCGTCAAGGAGGATAAGATCAAGCCTGAGCTCAGCGAGGAAGACAGCAAGCAGCTTGAGAGCATCTTTAAGGCTGTGCTTCCTGAGGGTAACGACTATATGGTTGAGGCTCAGAACCTTGGCGAGACTTCAGCTCCTGTCCTGATCACGCAGAGCGAATTCATGCGCCGCTACCGCGAGATGAGTGCGATGAACGGAGGCATGAACTTCTATGGCACGCTGCCGCAGTCATACAACATCATCGTAAACATGGAGAACCCGCTGATCGCTAAGCTCTGGGCGGATAAGGACAATGCCGCAGAAAGCCAGCTCCTGCATCAGGTGGTTGACCTTGCACTCCTCAGCAACGGCATGCTCAAAGGTAAGGCGCTCGCAGACTTTATCGCCCGCAGCCAGGACCTTTTGAAATAGGGATTCAGTTAAAGAATTCTACTACCAGCGCGACGACCTTCTTGAGCTCTTTTGTTATCATGTGGTTTTCTCCCTTGACGACAATGAGCTCAGATGAGTCGCCGTATGTTTCTATATACTTCTCGCTGCACCACATCGGCACTATGGTGTCCTCGTCTCCGTGGATGACTCTCACCGGGCCGGTATATGCTTTGGCTGTGCCGTAGATGTCGAGCTTCTGCGTGCTGAGCAAATATTCGCGACCAAGCTTCATGCCTCCGATGCAGTTGACGGCCTCCGGTGGATCTGCCGGGTCAAACCTGGCATTGAAGAAACTCCCGCTTTGGCATGCCTCCTTGATCACGGACCCCGGCGCGAGGAGCACGAGTTTATATGGTGCCGGGCCGTATTTGCTGCTGTCGGCGCTGATTATTCCTGCGCTCATCGATGCGATCACCCCGCCTTGCGAATGTCCGAGCAGGCCAATGCTGCTGACATAAGGCAGAGCGCGTGCATATTCCCACATGGCGAGTGCGTCGGCAATCTCCCCCGCGATGGTCATGTCCTGAAGGCGTCCTTCGCTCTTTCCGTGTCCGTTGAAATCAAAGCGGATGGATGCGATGCCGGCTTGAGCAAGCCCCCTTGCTATTGCGGGCATCGGCGTGAAATCCTTGCTGGCAAAAATGCCGTGCATCAGGATTACCAGACTGCAGCTGTCATTGTTTGTGTCAAAGCCATCAGGCAGGGTGAGCTTCATGGAAAGGCCTCCCTCCGGACCTCTTACCTCAAAATCTCTGGCGCTTAGCGATATGCCTGTCACGAGGACGAGCAATGTGATCAGAACTCTTTTCATAATCATTGTAAAAAACACTCCATAAAGATAGGGAAAAATGAGTTATCTTTGCAATAGACAATAAAATACAATTTATGGCTGACGAGAAGATTATATTTTCGATGAACGGGGTAGGAAAGATCCTTCCTCATAACAATAGAGTGATACTCAAAAACATCTATCTGTCGTTTTTCTATGGTGCCAAGATCGGCATCGTCGGACTCAACGGCTCAGGTAAATCGACCTTGATGAAGATTATTGCCGGCATTGAAAAAGGCTATCAAGGCGAAGTGGTCTGGGCTCCGGGCTACTCTGTGGGCTATCTTGAGCAGGAACCTCAGATGGATCCTGACAAGACCGTGATCGAAGTGGTGCAGGAAGGCGTGCAGGAAGTGATGGATATTCTCAAGGAGTATGAAGAAGTGAACCTCAAGTTCTGCGAGCCGATGTCGGACGATGAGATGGCTGCTTTGATTGAGCGTCAGGGCGTGCTCACTGAGAAAATCGAGGCCTGCGACGGGTGGGAGATCGAGTCCAAGCTTGATAGAGCGATGAACGCTCTTCAGTGTCCGCCGTCGGATGCCAAGGTGGCGACTCTCTCAGGAGGCGAACGACGCCGAGTGGCTCTCTGCCGTCTGCTCCTTCGTCAGCCTGACGTGCTCTTGCTTGACGAGCCGACCAACCACCTTGACACGGAGAGTATCCAGTGGCTTGAGG
>CALEJC010000069.1 GCA_937898205.1 uncultured Bacteroidales bacterium | reverse complement strand
TGCCTACTTGCGTTTGAACAACATCCCATGCGAGCTTGTGCGCCCAAGCGTTGACGCATTTGCCGAAGGCGAAGGTGACGGCTGTCCTGTTGAGCTTGTTGACCCAAGCGGAGCGCCTCGATATAGCGGCATCAGCATGCGCAATGTCAAGGTTGCGGCTTCGCCGGAATGGCTTCAGAATAGGCTTATGAGCATTGGACTTCGCCCGATTAACAACATCGTAGATATCTCAAACTTTGTGCTTTTTGAGCTTGGTCAGCCTTTGCACACATTTGATGCTGACAAGATCGAAGGTGGCAAGGTGCGTGTGCGCAGAGCTGCCGAAGGCGAGCTTATCAAGACTCTTGACGGCGCTGAGCACAAGCTTTCTGCAAGCGATATGGTCATAGCTAACGAGTCTGCACCGATGTGCATCGCAGGCGTGTTTGGTGGCGAAGATAGCGGCGTGACCATGGAAACAACTTCTCTGTTTGTGGAGAGTGCCTACTTTGACCCTGCTTCAATCCGCAAGACAGCGCGCAGCCAGGGCCTTCAGACAGATGCATCGTTTAGATATGAGAGAGGTGCAGATCCTGAGGTGACTATCTATGCGCTCAAGAGAGCAGTGTGTCTCATCCAGGAGTGTGCCGGTGGTGAAGTTGTGGGCAAGATTCAGGAGGTATATCCTGAGAAGATCGAGCGCAAGAAGATTGAGCTTGACTACAACAGAATCAATAAGTTTATCGGATATGAGCTGTCTACTCAGACCTATGAGACTATCCTTGAGGCTCTTGCCTACGATTTTGTCGAGAAGTCTGATTGTGGCGCAACTGTGCTTGCTCCTTCATATATGGTGGATGTCTACAGAGAGTGTGATGTGGTAGAAGAGATCCTCAGAATCTATGGATACAACAATATTCCTCTTCCGCAACACATGAAGATGTCTGTCAATGCTACACCGAAGCCGGAGCCTGAGGCTGTCAAGAACAATATCTCCAACTTCTTTGCTGCCAATGGTTTTGTCGAGATAATGAATAACTCTTTGACCAAGGGTGCCTACTACGACAAGCTCACCAGCTTTCCGGCTGAGGCTTGTGCCCATATCGTCAATCCTTTGAGTCAGGATCTTAATGTGATGCGTCAGACCCTTATTCTCGGTGGTCTTGAGGTGATCGCATATAATCTCAATCGTCAGATTTCTTCTCTCAAGACATTTGAGTATGGAAGTGTCTACAGAAGACTTCCTGAGAAAGACGGACAGACTCTCGAGGGTTATGAAGAGCATCAGTGCTTTACATTGATGATTACAGGCAGCTCTGAGAAATCTTGGCGAGTTGAGCCGGGCAAGAGCAGCTTCTTCCAGCTCAAGGGCTATTTTGAACTCCTTCTCAAGCGTTTTGGTGCAGATATCTACCAGCTCTGGACAGATGCTGCTGCAACTGACGTATTTGCCGAAGGCGTAGTGTATAAGCTCCCTGGTAAGGGCTCTGTCCTTGCCACTCTTGGCACAGTCAATCCTAAACTCGCAAAGAGCTTCGGCATCAAGCAGCCTGTGTTTGCATTGGAAATCAACTGGCAGGTGCTCTTTGAGCTCATCAAGAGAAATAAGGTTGCGTTCAGCGAGATGCCTAAGTTCCCTGAGGTGCGCAGAGACCTCGCGCTTCTTCTTGACGAGAGTGTGAGCTACGATGCTCTCCGTGCTGCTGCATTCAAGCAGGCAAAGAAACTACTCAAGCAGGTAGGACTCTTTGATGTCTACAGAGGAGATAAGATCCCGGCAGGCAAGAAGCAGTATGCGATGAGCTTCGTGATCCAGGATACAGAGAAGACCATGACAGATGAGGCGACAGAGCGCATCATGGACAAGATCCTCACTACGTTCCAGAAGGATTTCGGTGCTCAATTGAGATAATGAAGAGGTTTCTGCAGATATTCCTGATCATCTTTGTGCTCGCAGCTTCAGTCGCTTGTGAGCACAAGCCTAAGGTGCTTAAACCTAAGAAGATGTCGGAGATATATGCAGACCTTTTTATTGCAGACTCTTGGCTGAGAGATAATCAGGATAAGAGAAGAAAAGCCGATACAACACTCTTCCTGGATCCGATTTTTGAGGATCATAAGGTTGATTATAAGGACTTTTATGTGAGCATAGAGTACTATACTGCACATCCTGAAGAGTATTCTGATATCCTGACTGGCGCGATTGATATAATTCAGGAGCGGTATGAGGTCATCAGTGTGCTGTCTGAGCAGTATAATCTTGCAGAAGAAGTAAGAAAGAAACTGCCTAAGTACCATATCGTCAACTTTGGAGCTGACTCGATGAAGGCTTTGGGCTCTCGTGCGTTCTGGCATCCCGACAGTCTGTCTGTCGTGGATAGTATACCTCAGCTTGATACATTGGTCCGGAAGGACACTTTGGCCCTGACGGCTCTGGATACTTTGAAAGCGTCGGATAAACCTTTGAAACCAAGGAACTTGGATATGGTAAAAGCAGATATCTCTTTTGAAAGTTTAGATATAAAGATAAAATAGTTGTATATGAATTACCTTGATAAATATGCCTATTCTCCATGTGAGAAGAAGATCAATGCCGAGATCGAAGCGATCGCAGCAAGAGTCCCAGAACAAGAGTCTGCAGAGGTGCTCAAAAAATGCTTCTCGTTGATGGATCTGACCACTCTTCAGACCCAGGATACAGAAGCGGTGGTCAAGGCTCTCGTTGAGAAAGCCAACTCTGCCGTCAGAGATTATGAGGGCTATCCATACCCGGCTTCGATCTGCGTATATCCAAATCTTGCTCATGTGGTGCGCGCAGAGAGAGCAAGTCAAGAGCTTCACGTAACCACAGTCGCAAGCTGCTTCCCGTCTGCCCAGAGCTTCCTTCCTGTAAAGGTGCTTGAGTGCAAGATGGCGGTAGAAAACGGCGCGGATGAGGTGGATATTGTGCTTGCGCTGAATTCTTTCCTTGCTGGAGATTATGAGGCTGCATATAATGAGATCGCGGCAATGAAGGCTGCTATTGATGAGCAGGCGGAGAAAGAAGGCCGCAAGGTTGTGCTCAAGGTGATCCTTGAGACAGGACTTCTCGCAACTCCTGAGCTCATCGCACAGGCTTCTTTCCTTGCAATGGAGGCCGGAGCAGACTTTATCAAGACCTCTACTGGTAAGGTGAGTGTCAATGCCACACCTATGGCTGCCTACGTGATGTGTGAGTGTATCAAGCTATATAACGAGAAGACAGGGGCAAAGGTGGGATTTAAGGCTGCCGGTGGCATCTCTACCGCTGCAGATGCACTTCTCTACTATTATATCGGCTCTACAATTCTTGGAGAAGAATGGATGAATAAAGACTATTTCCGTTTTGGCGTCAGCCGTCTTGGAAATAGCCTTATGAGTGCAATCGAGCAAAGACCGATTACCCACTTTTAGATATTTACAATATCATAAAAAAAAGGATGTCAAGTGACATCCTTTTTTTATCTCTTGCGGCGCTCGGTGAGATAGAGATCCGCAAGAGGTATGATTACCATCAGGTCAAAGAATGCCAGCATGGCGACTGCACCAAATGCGCCGATGGTCAGGGCCATCGCAAGCGCATAAAGGAAAGAGTAGGCATGAAGCATTATGCATACAAGTGCCAGCGGGATAAACAGTTTCAGCCCGGTTATGTGCCAGAGAAGCAGAGCGAGCGTTGCAAATCCGAGAGGGATGAGGAACATCAGGTTTTCGTTAAGGGCAATCACCAATCCCAGACTCATTACCAACGACAAGAAGAGCACTCCGTATAAGCGGCTATGAGAGTAGGTATACAAGGCCCTGTCCATTGAGCTTGACCTCATGGATACAGATGCCAGCCTCTTTGACTTGCTGCGTCCGCATAGATAGCATATCAGGCAGATGATTGCGAGCAATGCTGATGCGATGATCATTATCGTATTGTCAAACATCACCCCTTGCACAATGCCGAAAAGCTTGAATGGCACTCCGGCGATGCTTGCGCTGATGTAGGCGATTAACTCTCCAATGCCAAGTACTGCCACCCCGATGAGCAGTGTGAAAGCTGCGATCTTGGCTATTCTGCCAAACTTGACATTGCCTCTCAAGATATCAAAGCCCATCACCAGAAGGAAAAGTACAAAGATGATGATATTGATGATCAGATATTGAGTCTTTGTGAAGTTGAAAAGACCCAACAATGGGATGCTGAAGTTGACGGTGTCTTTATCTGACTTGAAGTACTCCGGATCTGAGTATTCTGCCGAGCAAAGATATTTCATGGTTATTGGAAGTATCTGTGCTCCATAGTGCTGTATGGTCTTGGCGTCAATATTTCCAAAGTTGTCCAAGTGTGTGTGGTATCTGTTTATGTCAGCAACTGTAGAGAAGTTGAAGCCCGGCATCTCGTCTTTAATGATTGTAAAGTCGGTGTAGTTGGGCATGAACTGGTATACTACAGTCGTGAGAGAGTAGGTATATGGATACTTGCAGGTATCGGCATAAAGATCCATGAGTTTTTCATTGCCGGGAGCTGTCTCAAAAAGAAGGCAAGGTCCCCAAGGTCCACGGCCTTCAACGTTGATGACAAGGCCCACATTGTCAAAGACCTCTTTGTCTTTGCCCCAAAGCTGCTTCATCCCTTCCATGCCCACTTCTTCTGCATCAGTAAACACAACTCTGATACCTTGATTCCACGAGTCTTGAGACTTGAGTGCTTGAGAGACTGTCTCAAGGATGACGCCAAGTCCGTAGCCGTCGTCAGCTGCTCCATAGGACCATACTGTGTCTTGCTGGAACTTTTGTGCCGGTCTGGAATCATAATGAGCTACCATCATCAACCAGGTGGTGTCTGCAAGCGGCTTGGCAGGTGCAAAATCTGCAATTATATTGGTTGCATCAAACTGATAGCCTCTAGCTTCAAGGGACTTGTATTCATAGAGTCGGATGTCGGCGCCCATCTCCTCAAGTCTATCTGTGAGGTATCCTCTGACTTCTGCAAGATTGTCTGGCTGTGCTATAGAGTGATGCTTTTGAGAGATAATGCGAATATCTTTGATTACCCTCTCTGCTGAAAAAGTGTCAGAATCCAGAGCTTCCGCTTTAGGTGTGGAAAAGAGGCCGTAGGCAACAAATGCTCCAAAGATAAATATGATGGCAAGGATCAGTACTCTAAATTTTCTCATCTTGTTGAAGTTATATATTCATACAAATATAGAAAATATCCATAAGAATGACCATCTATTTTCTGTTTTTGTCTTCCTGTGTCTGGGTTGATTGCTCTGATACATAATGTCTTAGGTGTAAAAGTTTTAGATAATCGATTATCGCTGATTTAATCCGATAGTTCTTCTCAACTTTGCAACTGTATTTAAGTTTTAAATGATATGAGCCGATTCTTAAACATGAAAAACTTCTTTTTCATTATTGTCGCGCTGCCTCTGCTGTGTGCGTGTGATGGCAGCTTGTTTGATCCTTTGACTGAAAATGTGGATATTGAGGGTGGGGTGCTTGGACACGATCAGATCGTCTTGGGCAAGCAGCTGGCAGACCCTTATTCGCTTGATGCGATGTCGGAAGCCTTTAACTCCCTCTATGAAACAAAGGCGGGAAGAGTGGAACTGGAAGCAACTGACTACTATGTCAGATTTTTACCTAAAAACAAAGAAGAATACTATGCCTTGGAAGACTCCGGGATTGAACTTCTTGATCATCCGATGGACTATGAAATCGTCAGAGAAGGCGATTATTATCATGATCCCGAGATCGAGGCAGGGCAGATAACGTGGCAGTATGCAGTGATCCGCAAGGGCATGGTATATCCACAATATATTCAACATGAGGTCCTTGAGAAGTGTTATATCCCGGAGCATAGTCCGGATTTTCAGATGACAAAAGCCTCAGGCATAGATTGGGCTGCAGTCGAGCGCCAATCATTTTTCCTGACAGGTAACGAGGACCTGCTTTTGTCTTCTCCTACCAAGGCAGGAGAAACATCTGAAATCTATCCTAGCGGTAGCATCACCATAGATGATCCTAGGTTTAGTGAATCTCCGATAGGAGTAAAAGGAGTCAAGGTCTCTTGCAATGTTTTTGTCAAGACGGCGTCGGCATATACAGACGAGGAGGGGAAGTATATAATTGATGCTCAGTTTCAATCTAAACCTCGTTATAGGATTGTGTTTAAAAATAAGTACGGCTTCGGCATAGGATTTAATCTGATCCTGCAGCCAGCATCGGCTTCAACACTCGGCAAAGGCCCTACAAGCGGTGTGAGTCTTCATATTACGGGGGATTCTGACAGGAAACTATATACACGAGCAGTAGTAAACAACACTGCCTATGAATACTATGAGAAATGCAAGACTCCGGGCTCTGCGATCAAGACTCCTCCGGCTAACCTCAGAATCTGGTTGTTTCAGAAGATGAAATCAAGCTGTGCCGCCATGCTCCAGCAAGGAGCCTTTGTGGATGAGAGCAAGATAGGGGATTATCTTGGAGAGTTTTCTATACTGTTGAAGATGTTTCTTCCTGACATTACACTGGGACTTGATGGTCTCGACACCTATGAAGATATATACTCAACTACCAGCCATGAGCTTGCTCACGCAAGTCATTTTATGAAAGTAGGAGTGGACTACTGGGACAAGTACATCAATTATATCATTACTTCTTTTGTGAGCTCCGGCTTTGTTACCTATGGCTCCGGTGTGGAAGAAAACCACGGATATTGTGAGGTGGGAGAGATGTGGGCCTACTATGTGCAGAGCATGCTTTATAATCAGCGCTATCCTGGTGAGGATAAGGTGTTTGGTACAAACTATTGGTTTTATCCGCAGATATTTATGTATCTGGACGACAGGGGCCTGGGCTACCATAAGATCTTTGCTGCGCTGACGGCTGATGTGTCTGACCGGGATATTCTTAAAAAGAAGCTGATAAGTCTTTATCCCCAATTTAAAACCACGATCAATCAATCTTTTAACCGATATAACTGATGATGAAGAAGATATTTTTATGTTTGAGTTTTATTATAGCCTGCGGCAGTATCGCCAGATCACAGGAACTCGCGCTATCCACCAACTTCGTCGATTATGCATCCTTGGGGACCCTCAATCTCGAAGCCTCTTTGGGGCTGTCTCAACATTGGAGCATCAATGCCGGCGTGAAGTATAATCCTTTTAGTTATGAAACCGGTGAGGAGACTTTCAGATTGAAGCAGAGGCAGATTAATGCCGGTGGCAGATATTGGCCGTGGCATGTGTATTCAGGTTGGTGGTTCTCAGGATTGATAGGGTATCAGGAATACAACGAAGGCGGTCTGCTGTCAGAGATCACAAGTGAAGGTGATAGATTTGGAGCAGGATTGGGCCTTGGGTATACATATATGCTCAATGCTCATCTCAATCTGGATATCGGAGCCGGATTCTGGGGCGGGTATGATATCTATACAAGTTATTCTTGTGCCTATTGTGGCAAGATTCTGGATCAGGGTGGAAAGTTTTTCCTCCTTCCGTCAAATATTCTCCTTGCTCTGACCTATATATTTTGAAAATGTTGTATATTTGTGCTCCCAATGCGCGGGTGGCGAAATGGTAGACGCGCTAGTTTCAGGAGCTAGTGTCAATTGCGACGTGTGAGTTCGAGTCTCATCCCGCGCACTTAATGGAAAAAATCTGCATTGTTCTTTTTGCATTTCTTGCAATCTCCTGCAATCAGCTCAAGATGGAGGTAATCGAGCAGGAAGATAGAGGTTCGCACATCTGTCAACTCGTAGAATATAATGTGTCCAAGCAGGAGCGTGTCCGCTCTTTTTTGCTTGTGCCCAAGGGCGCAGAAAAGGCTGAGGATCTTCCAGGCTTAGTGCTGCTGCATGACCACGGTGCCCGCTTTGACATCGGCAAGGAAAAGCTTGTCAAACCTCTGGCGTCCGCCCCTGAACACACAAAACTCTCGTCTCAGCAGTGGATCGATGATAACTTCGACGGTGTGTTTTTTGGGGATAGCCTGGCCGCACTTGGCTATGTGGTGATTGTGCCTGATATGTTGTATTGGGGAGGTCGCTCTACTGACGCTGCACAACAGTGGGCAAAGCTCAACTTCTGTGGAGGCGAAGGCGATATCAAGCAGCTCAAAAATCAGGTCTATGAAGGACAGCGGGCAGTGTATGACAGCCTTGCTGCACAAAACATAATCTGGGCAGAGCAGACCATCAGCGAGGATGCAGTGGCTGCAGAAGTATTGATGAGCCTTCCTTATGTCGATGACGAGAAGATAGCCTGCTTCGGCTGGTCTATGGGCGCACATAGAGCATGGCTGCTGACTGCTTTCTGCGAGCACATCCGCACCGGTGTGGCGCTTTGCTGGATGACGCTCAAGGAGACGATCAAACAGCCGCTGAAGGCATCTGACTATTCTATGCTGATCCCTCATCTGAGAGATAACTACGATTTTCCTGACATCGCAAGGTCTTTGGCGCCTAAACCATTTTATTTCTTAAATGGTGCCCAGGATAAGCTCTTCCCTCTATGGTCTGTGGAAAAGAGCTTTGAGATCATGCAAGGGATATATGAAGAAAAAGGAGCGACAGGCAAGCTGAAGACAGAACTCTTTGACGGTCCTCACCATTGTGGTAAGGATGTTCAGGCTATGATTGTCGACTACCTTTCGGAACAGTTATTTACCCAGGTTCAGGAATAAAGTGTCTCCGGCGCGGATGATGGTGTTGCCGTTAGGGATGATGTTTTCTCCACTTCGACGGATGAGCACAATCTGAGCTTTATCTGTAGTGATGCACTCTCTGACGGTCTTGCCCACGGCGCGATTGTTTTCTGTGATGATGTGCTCCACAAGTCTTAGCTTCTTCTCGCTGCGGAAAGCTTTAGTGCACATGATGACAGAGTCGCCCAGGTGCAGCACTGTAGCTCCCTTAGGGATAATTGACGCTCCTGTGGCTCTGATCACCAGGCAGAAAAGCATATTATGAGGCTTGACTATGTCCTTGATCATTTGGTCCTTCCAAGGATTATCCTCAGTGATGACGATCTCGCTGAACTGCAAGTCTGTCTCTTCGGAAAAGTCGTTGAATGTCTTCATGACGTCGGCCTCCCTGTCGATCTGATCGAGCTTGACCGCTGCTTTAGGAAGTAGGAATCCTTGAAGACCGATGCTTAGCAGGACGATGCAGAACACGATGTTGACAATATCATGATCAAGACCCGGTGCTCCCATTGCGGCAAAGATTGCAAAGACAATCGATGATGCTCCTCTAAGACCGGCAAACGAAATCAGAGTCTGCTGTTTGAAATTGTATTTCTTAAACGGAGATAAGATGCTGCCCACAGTAATCGGCCTTGCTATCAGAAGCATAAACAGGAAGA
>CALEJC010000068.1 GCA_937898205.1 uncultured Bacteroidales bacterium | reverse complement strand
AGGCTTCAATCAGGTTTTATAGCGAAGTACTTGGCTACACTATCAAGAAATGTGACACGACCGGAAGATTCAGCCAGCACTCATTCATGCCTGGAGCAGACAAGCAGTGTCGCAGAGTAGTATTGACTTCGCCTAAGCGCAAAGGCGCATTTGCAGCTCTCTTCGGAGACTCGTCAATCGAGCTTGTTCAGGCTCTTGAATTGACTCCTAAAAAAATATACGAAGGAAGATATTGGGGAGATCCCGGATTCATCCAGATCTGCTTTGATGTGAGCGGCATGAAGGCTCTCGGCGAGTTCTGCGCCGGGAAAGGACATCCATTTACAGTGGACAGCTGCCCTGACGGCGAGATCTTCGACATGGGTGACGCTTCAGGACACTTCACATATATCGAGGATCCGGATGGCACCCTCATCGAGTTTGTAGAGACATATAAGGTCCCTATCATGAAGAAGTTAGGCTGGTTTATCGACATGCGCAAGAGAGACCCTCAGAAGTCATTGCCTAAGTTCCTCTTCAGGATGATGGGTTTAGTATCAAGACAGAAAATCAATAGATAAATAGTAATATGAAAACTGATATTTTTGATAGGATTAGAAAATCCACAGGTGGTCCTCTGGGACAGTATCGAGAAAAAGCAGAAGGATACTTTGCATTTCCACGCCTCGACGGCGAACTCGGACCGCACATGAAATTCAACGGCAGCGATGTGCTTTGCTGGAGTTTGAATAACTACCTCGGACTTGCCAACCATCCTGAGATCCGCAAAGCGGATGCAGAAGGTGCAGCAAAATGGGGTCTCGCCTACCCTATGGGCAGCCGAATGATGACCGGCCAGACAGTGCTTCACGAAGAGCTCGAGCGTCGTCTTGCAGCCTTCGAGAAGAAAGAGGCAGCTTTCCTCTTCAACTTCGGCTACCAGGGCATCGTGTCCACTATTGATTCGCTTGTGAGCCGCCACGACGTGATCGTCTATGACGCTGAGGCTCACGCATGCTTGCTTGACGGTATCCGCCTCCACATCGGCAGCAAATACAAATTCCGCCACAACGACATCAAGGATTGCGAGCGCATCATCGCCAAGGCTTGTGCTGAGGCTGATGCTCAGGGTGGCGGCGTGCTCCTCATCACTGAGGGCGTATTCGGCATGACAGGTGCTCTCGGCATCCTTGATCAGATCGTTGCTCTCAAAAAGAAGTATAGCTTCAGAATCATGATTGACGATGCTCACGGATTTGGCGTGATGGGCCCTCACGGCCGCGGCACATCTGAGCATTTTGACGTGATGGATGAAGTCGACATCTATATCGGCGCCTACGCAAAGTCAATGGCCATCATCGGCGGATTTGTCGCAACAGACAAGGATATCATTGATTATCTGCGATATAACCTACGCTCTCAGATCTATGCTAAATCCCTGCCTATGCCGATTGTTGAAGGTTGCTTGAAGAGACTTGAGATCATCGACAGCCCTGAAGGAGACCAGCTTCGCGCTCAGTTGTGGAAGGTTACAAGAAGACTCCAGGAAGGTTTCCGCGAGATGGGATTTGATATCGGCCCTGCAGAAGCTTGCGTAACCCCTGTACTTGTCAAAGCCGGCGTCAACCAGGCTTCCAACATCGCAGTTGCATTGCGCGAGGAGTATCACATCTTCTGCTCAGTGGTGATCTATCCTGTGATCCCTCCGGGAATGGTGATTTTCCGCATCATCCCTACAGCAGCTCACAGCCTTGAGGACGTAGAGTATACCCTCAACGCATTCCGCGAGATGAAGAAGCGCCTTGAAAACGGTGAGTTTGACAAGGAGATTCCTGATATGGCAATTAAAAGATAGTATATGCAAGCTAAATGCGTGTGGATAACGGGCGCATCTTCAGGAATAGGTGCTGAATGTGCTTTGAGATATGCCGAGAGAGGAGATAAGTTGATACTTACCTCCTCGTCTCGTGAGCGACTTGAGCAGATTGCAGCAAAATGTCAGGCAGCGGGAGCCGGCAGCATCGCCATACTCCCCTACGACATGAACGACCCTGAAGGTATCGACAAGCTCGTAGAAGACGCATGGGGCTTTTGTGGCGGAGTAGACATCGTGATGCTCAACGCCGGGATCAGCCAGCGCACCAACATCGAGGACACATCCATGGAGATGACCCGCAGGATCATGGAGGTGAATTATTTTGCACCGATACAGATCGCAAAGTGCCTGCTTCCCAAGATGATTGCACGCGGTGGCGGCAAGATTGCCGTGACGACATCGATCGCCGGAAGGTTTGGCTTCCCGCTCCGCTGCGCCTACAGCTCTTCCAAGTTTGCATTATATGGTTTCTTTGAGACTCTTCAGGCCGAATATTTTGACAAAGGCATACGCGTGACTATAGTGTGTCCGGGAAGAGTCAACACCAACATATCGCTTTATGCGCTGGACAAAGGGGGCAAGCCTCACGGAGTACTCGATCCGGGACAAAAAGGCGGACTCTCTCCGGAAAAAGCTTCCCGCACTATTGTGCGAGCAATTGATAAAGGGCGACGTGAAGTTCTGGTAGGAAGAAAAGAGTTGATCATGGTACACATCAAGCGATTCTTCCCTTCACTTGCTTCATTCCTTGCCAGAAGGATAAACCCCATGTAACAAATAGACAATGACAAAGATAAATAGTGGCTATATCCTGCAGAATATAGCAGATGGACATCAGTTTGAAGACAAAGGCTGGACTCTTGCAGATCCCGCAAGCCCGACTCCGTCTTTGGTCAGAGCCATCTATAACAACAAGAAGTTTACTCCTCGCGAGGACTTGGAAGGCATATATCGCTATGCCGAATGGATGCCGATCAAGCGCACCCTCAAGAACTCCTGCGCCCCTGTGACATACAAGTCCAAAGGACTCGCCGAGTATCTGGGCTTGGAAAACCTCTACATCACATTTTCCGGCTGGAATCCTGAGATCGGAGCAAAGATGCGCACAGGATCTTTCAAGGAGACCGAAGCATATAGCGTGCTTGCCCGCATGGACGAGCAGGATGACCGTATCCTCGTGGTACAGTCTGCCGGAAATACAGCGCGAGCATTTGCACAGGTGTGCTCAGACAACAATATCCCTATCGTGATATGTGTCCCTGAGGACAACCTTCACGACCTGTGGTTTTCTGAGCCGCTCAACGATTGCGTCAAGCTGGTTGCCGTGCCTCACGGCTGCGACTACTACGACTGCATCGCATTGGGCGACAAGCTTGGCTCACACCCACGTTTCCTGATGGAAGGAGGCGCCAAGAACATTGCACGCCGCGACGGCATGGGCACAACCATACTCAGTTGCGTGGAGAAGATGGGGCGCATCCCTGATGCATATTTCCAGGCTGTCGGCTCCGGCACAGGAGCTATCGCCGCATGGGAAAACGCATGCAGGCTTGAGGAGGACGGAAGATTTGGAGCAAACAACATGAAGATCTATGTTGCTCAAAATAAGCCATTCAGCCTGATGTATGACGCATGGAAAGCCGGCACCCGCTCTCTCCCTGAGCTCTGCACAGAGGAAGGTCGCAACAGATCGGAAAAGATCATCGCAACTGTGCTCTCCAACAGAAAACCGCCATACGGGATCGCAGGCGGACTTTATGACACGCTCAAGGCAAGCGATGGAGATTGCTTCCTTGCATCCAACAGCGACATCGTATATTGGATGATGCAGTTTAGAAATCTCGAAGGCTACGATATACTGCCGGCTCCCGGTGCTGCATTATCGGCGCTTGCCGAGGCTGTGAAAAGCGGCTTGGTTAAAAAGGACAGCTATATCATGCTCAACTGCACAGGTGGCGGCACAGTCAGGAAGATTTCTGAAGGATGCATCTACAAGAAACCCGATCTTATCCTGAGCCCTGACCAGGATGCAGACGAGGTGGTAGATGCTATATTGACATGTTTTTGTTAAGCTTACTCAAAGTATCAAGAAAAGCCCTTTGCTCCTGCTCATTGATACCGACAAGGGCCTGATCCAGGAGTAAGATGCCGGATTTCTTTGCCTCCTCCTTCAGCTCGTCTGCGAGTTTAGTGAGGCGGACGGTATTGGAACGACGATCCTGGTTATTCTGCTCTCTGACGGCAAAGCCTTTCTTCTCGATGGCATCGACAAGTTTGGTCACTGAGTTCTTATCCTTCTGCATCTGAGCTGCCAGCTCGTGCTGAGACATCGGACCTTGGTTCCAAAGCAAGTCAATGAGCAGAAACTGCTCCGGAGTGAGAGGAATATTGAAATTCTTGAGCTTTGAAGCCATATACTGCTTGAGTTTACAAGCTGTAAGGTTTAAATCTACAGCGATTTGTTTAGATAGTAGCATAGGGATATAGTATTAAAAGTATACAAATATATAAAAACTATTTAGATATGAAAAAATCTCCTTCCTCTTTTTGGAAAAGCGAAGATTGGATGGCTGTTTGGATTGGTTTTATCATAATAGCCATCGCATGCATATCAGTGCTCACAGGAGCATTTGATTTTAGTGCCACAAAGTTTTCTACATGGCACCTATGGGAGAATGTAGAGTCTCCTAAGACCCTTGCCAGCCAGCTCACAGGAGCATTCTGGGGCAAGTTACTACGCACCTTTGGAGTGCTGGCAGTTTTATTTGGTGCCGGAGTAAAACTCCAGGGAGAAAAACTCAAGAAGTATATTCCTGCTTTCATAGGTCTTTTTGTTCTTGCAGCAATAGTCAGACTTGTCAGTGCAGAGTTTACTCTTAACCGCTACCTTGAGTGGGCATTCTGGGCTCTCATCATCGGCCTGCTGATTTCCAACACTGTCGGAGTTCCAAAATGGCTTCGTCCGGCAATCCGCACTGAGTTTTACATCAAGACAGGCTTGGTGATCATGGGATTTAGCGTGCTCTTCAGCAACATCGCCAAGTTTGGTCTCTACGGATTGGGCATCTCCTGGATTGTGACTCCAATCGTGATTTTGTTTATGTGGTGGTTTGGCACAAAGGTTCTCAAGATCGACAACAAACCTCTTGTCATCACTGTTGCAGCTGCAACATCAGTGTGTGGTACCAGCGCAGCCATCGCTACCGGAGCAGCATCCGGAGCCAAGAAAAACGACCTTAGCGTCGCCATCTCAGTATCTATCATCTTTACCATTATCATGATGGTTACCATGCCGATGATCATCAAGGCGACAGGCATGAGCAGCCTGATGGGCGGAGCATTGATTGGTGGAACAGTCGACTCAACCGGTGCAGTTGCACTTGCCGGTAATGCCCTTGGTCCTGAAGCAGAGCAGGCAGCTGTCCTCGTCAAGAGCATTCAGAACATCCTGATCGGCTTCATCGCCTTCTTCACAGCCGTATTCTTTACCACCAGAGTCAACAACACTCCAGGCAAGACTGTGGGCGCAAGCGAGATCTGGACAAGATTCCCTAAGTTTATCCTTGGTTTCTTTGCTGCATCACTCATCGCTTCATTCCTTATCCAGCCGATATTTGGCGGAGACGAAGTGAAGGAGATCAACAATGTGCTGAACCAATACAAAAACTGGGCATTTGTGCTTGCATTTACCAGCATCGGCCTGGATACCAACTTCCGCGAGATCGGCAAACAGCTTCATGGCGGCAAGGTAGTATGGCTCTATGTCATCGGTCAGTTGTTTAACATTGCTTTGACATTCCTCGCAGTGTGGCTGCTTCTTTCGGGAGTTCTTTTTGAAATCCCTGTGCTTGAGCTTTACAAGTAATGAAACTCAAAGAAAAAATATATAAAACGGCCACGATTATTATGGGCGTGGCCGTTATTATTTGCGCTCTGGTGATAGTTGTCAACGGTTTTGGACTCTCAGATGATCTAGACTTCGGGGCCGGAGCCTACTACTACACGGACATCCCCGGCTTTGAGAAGATGTTTTATGGGGACTCATTCAAGACTTCTGTTCCTGTATGGGTACACATAGTGCTCTTCCTTGGATGGGGATGGCTGATGTATCGCCTATGGGTCTATATCGACAAGAAGCGTTGATCTCAGAGTAATTTCCAATCTTGTTTATCTTGCCGATTTGTAGGACAGGATATGAATCGTGATTGCTGTCGCCAGTACAATAAAGAAAACACGTAACGCCCAGTGCTCTGCCACAAAGATGGCACAATTGAGCAGGGTGAGCCAGACCATGGAAACGGATATTACTTTTATCTTGACGGGGATGGTCTTGTTTACCATGAAATTGCGTATATATGGCCCAAGTCTGGGATGATCCAGCAGCCATTGATACAGATTGCGGTTACTGCGATAGAAAAGCCACGCAGAGAGCAGAAGAAGCGGCGTAGTGGGCAAGATAGGAAGGAAAATACCGAGTATTCCCAGCCCCAAGGAAAGCAAACCTAATATTACCAACAACCACTTCATAACTTTTGCGGCGCCAAAGATAACATAAAAAGAGATTTTATTGTTATCTTTATCTCATATGAAACAGATTAAAATCATCATTTTGGATTTTGACGGGACACTGGGCGACACCGCTTCCGTCATCATCAATACCATGCAGGCAACAATCAGGGAGCTTGGACTGGAATCCCGCACAGATGAGCAGTGTGCAGCAATGATCGGCCTCAGGTTGGTTGAGATCCCCGCAGAGCTCTATCCCGGCTGCAACATCGACCCTGAACTCTTTGCTTCGACCTATCGCAGGCTTTTCAACAACTACAACACACAAGGAGCAGTGAAGCTCTACCCCGGCGTATATGAGACACTTCAGACTCTCAAAGAGCAAGGTTTGACACTCACGATTGCCAGCAGCAGGAGTCATGCGTCTCTTGACCAATATGTCCGGGAGCTTGGGCTCTCGTCCATCATCAGCCTTGTCCTTGGAGCCGATGACGTAAAGGAGGGCAAGCCTCAACCGGAAGCGATATTCAAGACACTGGAGAAGTTTGGTTTCAGCGCGGACCAAGCTCTCATGGTCGGAGATTCCATATTCGACATCCGGATGGGCATCAACGCCGGCACACGGACTTGCGGAGTCAGCTACGGCAACGGCACTCGCGAGAGCCTCTCTCCCGCCGACCGGATTATCGATGATTTCAGAGAGTTGATTTCCATAATACAGATAGGATAAACGTCAGTGATAATATTTAACGCGTTCATCCCACAAGAGTAGTATTATTTTACCAACGTTACCGACACTTATGGAAATTTTAATTGCAACATCAAAACACATTGAGGCCATCACCGGGTTTCAGGTGGATATGGCTCTCGAGTCAGAGGGCACCAAACTGGACAGAGAAAGAGTAAAACAAGGCGTGAGCGCTGTGATAGACGACTCCAACAAAGGACTATACCTGGTCGCAGAGCACTCGGGCCGCGCCATTGGAAGTCTGATGATTACTCGCGAATGGAGCGATTGGAACAACGCTTGGTATTGGTGGATACAGAGCGTATTCGTACTACCGGAATTCCGCGGACAAGGCACGTTCCGCGCAATGCTCACAAAGGTAAAGGAGATGGCTTCAGAACAGCAGGTTTCTGAGATAAGGCTATATGTCGACAAAGACAACAAGTCAGCTCAGGAGGTCTACGCAAAGCTGGGCCTGAAGGAGTGTAACTATCAGATGCTATCCATAAATCTCTTATATTTGTAAAAAATTTAATAACTATGGGATTCGGCAAATGGATAGCAGGAGCGCTCGGATGGGCAATGTTTGGCCCGATCGGAGGCATTTTAGGATATTATTTCACTTCGAGAATAGAGAAACTTGCAGAGGGAGCCACCTTCTATGGCGAGGATCAGACCTGGAATCAGGGACAGAGAAACAGCTTCCTGATGAGCCTTCTCGTGCTGTCGACAGCAGTAATCAAGGCGGACGGCAAGACCTCTTCCCAGGAGATGTCCAAGCTTCGCGAATTCTTTGCGCGCAATTTCGGCGCACAGGCAGCTGACGAAGCGGAGAGCATTGTCAGAGAGATCAGCCAGAAGGAGTACAATCTCTACGAGGTATGCAGCCAGATTCGCTCATGCATGGACTATTCGCAGCGCCTGCAGCTCTACCATTTCCTCGTTTCGCTTGGCACATGCGACGGCTTGCAGCAGAGGGAAATCGATGTCCTTGAGGTGATTGCGAGCTACATCGGGCTCTCCAAGAGCGAAGTCGCGTCGATATTTGCTCAGTTCAAGCCTAGCAACGACAGCAATTATCGCATCCTTGAAATCGACCCTAGCGCGAGCAATGACGAGGTCAA
>CALEJC010000067.1 GCA_937898205.1 uncultured Bacteroidales bacterium | reverse complement strand
AGACGATATGTTTACCGCCGAAGTCGCCATTATCGACGTGACACGTATATGAGACACCATCGTGGCTATACATCTTCTCGTGCGACGTACGCCAAGAGATAGCCTTCGACACAGCGTCGTAGAGCGCGCGACGGTTGAGGTCATCATAGTAGTCCCACTTCACGGGCTTCTTGCCGACACGTCCATTATACTCAATAGAGTAGTCGTAGCCGAGCTCGCCAAACTGCCACATCATCTTGGGATAGGGCGCGAGGAAGTGCAAGCAGTAGGCACCCTGCAGGCGGCTTGAGAGGCTCGCCCAATCACTCTTCACCCAGTCTTGACCGTAGGTCACTGCCTTATATGCAACGCGCTCCTCGTCGTGGCTCTCGATGTAGCTCACTCTACCCCACGCAATATCGCCCGCAAAGTTACTATCGCTATTGTAGCCCATAACGCTCTGGTAGAAGGGGTTACACTGGTTATTCCACAAGAGGATGTTTTTGTAGTTTGCAAGCTCGTTCTCCTCGCTCCACTCGGTGAAGTGCTCAAGGATGATATAGGCATCGTCCGACACCGAGCGGATAGCATCGGCATAGTCCTTGATGATGGCGATACGCGATGCGTCATAGTTGCCGCACGAGCCCTCATCGGACTGCTTCTGCGTAAGACCCTTGGCGAGGTCGAAGCGGTAGCCGTCGATGTTGTACTCCTCCACCATCTGGCGGATGTAGTCCATACGGCTCTGGTTGGGGCTCATGACAGAGCAGTTGATGTTCAGATACTTGATAGCCAGAGCCTCGTAGACATCGGGATTGTTCTCGTCCACCAGCTCCACCTTTTCCCGGATGCCGTTGCAGGTGTCAAAGGCCACGATATCGGCGCCCATCTCCTCCACGGCACGGATGATCTTCTCACGGACGCCTGCGTTGGGGCAGCCGGTGACCAGCAGACGGGGACGGATGGAGGGGGTGCCCTTCTTGGTGGCTTCCCACTCGGCGATGACTTCGGCGGTGCGCTTCTCAATAATATCGCAGCGCTCCTGCAGATCAAAGGAGAACATACCGGCATCGATCCGGGTGCCCATCTCATAGCCGCTTAAGGGTGCAGGTTCCAGCTTGCCCAGCTCCAGGAACTCCTTCATGACCACGCATTCGAGCTCAAGTCTGACCATCCTTTCAAGGGTAACATGGATATCGAGAAACTCGAGAAATGCATTCAGGAGAACGGAGTGGAGAACATTGCGATCAGCTCCAACATCCCTGTATTTAAGAAGCTGGGCGTACCGGTACGCTGTAGAAGGCTTGCAGGTTAAAAAAGGCTCCGATTTCTGAAGGATTTCAGACTCGGAGCCTTTTTCATTTTATAAAAGTTGGTTCTTCTTATGAGATGAAGCGCTTCAAGCTTGCGCTTCTGTGGAGTCCTTGTCCTCCGGTACTCTCATTTCCGGTGCACGAGAGCCCATCAAGATGGACAGGGGCTGCAGGAACTCGATGTTCTCGCAGACAATCTTTAGAATCACCATCATGGGGACGGCAAGAATCATTCCCAAAAATCCCCACAGCCAGCCCCAGACAGACAGTGACACGATGATGATGAAGGGTGAGATTCCAAGGTTGCGTCCCTGGACCTTGGGCTCAACAAAATTACCCAGAATCATGTTCACCGCCAGCATGACAAAGCCTATCCAAATGACCGGCTTTGGATCCGGCCAAAACTGGACAAGGGCAAAAAATGTTGTCATTACCCCGGAAAGAATGGAGCCGAAGTTCGGGATAAAGTTCAGCACAAAGGCGATGAACCCCCAGATGATGGGGAAGTCCAGCTTTACCAGCGTGACTCCCAGGGCCACAAAGATTCCCGTCAGCAGT
>CALEJC010000066.1 GCA_937898205.1 uncultured Bacteroidales bacterium | reverse complement strand
TCCCCAAGCAGACAGCCAAGTCCGCTGTAACTGCTCGCCGACTGTTGCTCAGTCCATTACGTCTATTCGGACGCTCTCGTGAGCAGAAACAGGCTCCAGCGCACACGGGAGAGTGTTGGACGAAGGTGTCGTGTGCGTGGAAGTGCTGTTTTGCATACAGGAGGTGGCTTCAGGTTGTTCCCGTGAGCGGAAATGGCCTCCAGCGCACACAGGTGAGTGTTAAACGAGGGTGTTGTGTGCGGAGAAGGGATCCAGCGCACACGAGAGAGAGTTGGGTGCGGAGAAGAAATGATTTTTTATTATATTTGGTTATCATTTTGACACATTATGAACAAAAGTATTCTCTTCCTTATTTCTCTTATGGCAATATCTTGCACAGTGGATAACGCTGAAATCTGTAAGTTCAAAGATGGCAGGCAGGCTGCACTCAGCCTCACATTTGACGATGGCCTGGCGGAGCATTATACGCTTGTGCTGCCGCAGCTAGAGAGACATGGCCTGAAGGCAACATTCTGGATCAACGGCAATTGCATCGACAGCACAGACAATTATGCTGCTCGTCTGACCTGGGACAATTGTCGCGAGATGGCTGTCAAGGGGCATGAAATCTCCAACCATAGCTGGTCTCACACAAATCTCACCAGCCTGAGCGAGGAAGAGATCCGCGAAGAAATTAAGCGCAATGACGATGCCATTGAAAAGGAGCTAGGTTCAAGACCCGTAACATTCTGCTACCCTTTCAATGCCTTCAATGATGAGGTACTAGCTATTGCCTCTGAGGGCCGAGTGGGCACAAGGACGTTCCAGGAAGCTCAGGGACAAGTAAACTCCCATTCCACTAAGGAAAGCTTGGAGGGATGGCTGGATAACATCATCGCCCAAGGCGAATGGGGCGTAACGATGACTCATGGCATCCACACCGCGTGGGATCAGTGGGAAGACGCAAACGTCCTCTGGAACTATTTCAAATACATATCTGCGCGACGTCACTCTTTGTGGGTAGGCACTTTTGCACAGGTTTCATCTTATATTGCAGAGCGAGACAACTGCACGATAAAGGTGCGCAAGCGCGGGGACAAAGTGACCATTATCCCTACATGCACACTTGACCCTGCTATATACAAGGAACCTCTTACCGCAAAGGTAGATGGCCGTTACCTGGAGTTTGATCCTTTTGGCGGACCACAGACCTACGATCTCTCGGATCCGCTATATGGCAAAGTAATCAACGTTATCGGAGACAGCTATGTGCGCAATCACGCCAGACCTTTTTCCGAGACTTGGCACAATAAAGTGGCAGAACGCCACAACATGGTCTACAACAACTACGGCATCAATGGAAGCAGCATTGCTTTTGACCGCACACACCAAGGATTTGGCGCAGCGATGGTTGATCGCTACGGCGAGATGTCCAAGGAAGCTGACTATATAATCATCATCGCCGGCCACAACGACGCCGGGATGATGTCCTTCATGCCGGATGGAGTCAACGTGTTTAAGGAGCGACTTGACTTGCTACTCAAGGGCATCAAGACGGACTATCCTGAAGCAAAGGTTGGATTTGTAGCACCTTGGCAGGTGGACCGTCCAGGATTTGAAGAGGTGATCGGGTTCATCACAGAGGCCTGCGAGAGGCACTCCATCAAGCTGATAGCCGCTCCGGAGAGTCTCATTGATGTCAACAACGAATCGTTCCGCGCCAAGTATTTCCAAGGCAGAAACGACACGGCACACCTCAACGACAAAGGCCATGACCTGTTGCTTGATTGGGGCGACGAGTTCTTGAAATCGCTATAACTCAGCAATGTAGTGTGCACCCTCTTTTGTAGCAGAGAGCACACTGCAAGGAAGCTAGTAAGGACGAGCACAGAGACGTTGTCGGGCCATTTCTTCATATCTGGTCCCGGGACGTCCGTAGTTGGCATAGGGATAGATTGAGATACCACCACGAGGAAGGAATGTACCTGTCACTTCTATATACTTGGGATCCATCAGTGCAATCAGGTCTTCCATAATTATATTTACGCAGTCCTCATGGAAAGCGCCGTGATTTCTGAAGCTGAACAAATAGAGTTTGAGGCTCTTGCTTTCCACCATCTTCACATCAGGAATATAATTGATGCGGATCTCTGCAAAATCCGGTTGTCCTGTGATTGGGCAAAGGCTGGTAAACTCAGGGCAGTTAAACTGCACCCAGTAGTCACGCTCAGGGTGTTTGTTGTCAAAGGCCTCCAGCACCTCTGGCGCATAGGTCTGCTTATATTCTGTCTTCCTGCCCAGCAAAGACAATTGGTTTTCTAACTTATCCATTGGTTGACTTCATTATAGACATCACATTCCTCTACCTGCTTGAGTTTCTTGACAAGACGCGAAGTGATCGGAAGGATCAAAAATTCATAGAGAGACTTCATGACAATCTGAGTCAGCATGAGAGACACCAGATCCATCCCTTTTATAATACTGCCAAATGCTATCGGAAAGAATATCAATGAATCCACGGTTTCGCCTGCAACAGTGGAAGCCATCGCACGCAAAGAGAAGTTCTTGCCTTTCTGAAGAACCTTCATCTTGCTAAGAACATAAGCATTGGTAAACGAGCCGCATAGAAACGCAATCAGGCTTGCTATAACGATGCGAGGAGCAAAACTGAAGACAAAATTGAAGTGCTCCTCCCCTTCCCAATATGGCGCAGCAGGAAGATGCACGGCTAGCAGACCGACCGCAACAACAAAGAAATTCATAGCAAATGCCACCCAGATAATCAAGGTAATGCGCTTGAATCCCCACACTTCTGCGATACAGTCATTGATAATGTAGGAAATCGGGAACACTAGCATCCCGGCTGTGATCGTTGTAATGCCAAAGAAATCAAGGACCTTGGTCTCAAGAAGATTTGCTGCAACAAGGCACACGACAAACACGATGGCCAGCAGCATAAAGCGTACAGATACTTTTTGATTCATTTCCTGTTTTTTAAGTGGTGTTCTGGAATACACTGGACTGCAAAGATACAACAAAATTTAATATCAAAAAGGCCCTCCCCAGACTTACCGGGAAGGGCCATCGATTTCAATATGTGTGATTAGAACAAGAATCCCGTATTGAGATAGAAGGCACCCTTGCCATCCTGAGTATTGAAGCTCCTTGCATACTCTGCAGCCACGATGAAGTTCTGGTTCATGATGAAACGCAAGCCCACACCGGCCGCAGCGTGAAGCGAATCCTTCACATCAATATTTACATACTTGTTGTATGTGAGAGGCGCCAAGCCTGTCTTGTTGCTGATGTCATAGCCCTTGAACACCTGTGCTCCGTCGCAGAAGCCGGAAAGCGCAAATGCAATATTCTGATTGAAGAGGGTAAAATCAATGAATCTCCAGCGCAGCTCAGCATTGAAGAAGCCCGAATGCAAGCCCTGCACGCGGTTCAGCATGATACCTCTGACGGTACGGTAGCCACCGATTGCCTCGCGGTCAGGCTGAATGCCCATGTTGTTGTAGAACGGGAGCATATACCAAGGCGCGTCGCCAAGGAAACCCTGGTAGGCAAGGCGATATGCAAATGTGAGACGCTCAGGCACAAGCGGCACATAGTGACGGAATGTGGCATTGATCTTGGCAAATCCATGAGTAGTGCCGATAAACTTAGGCGCAGCAATGAAATGAGCCTCAGCCCAGATGCCT
>CALEJC010000065.1 GCA_937898205.1 uncultured Bacteroidales bacterium | reverse complement strand
ATGAAGATCGGTGATGTCGAATTCCAGGGTGATGGTACGAAGGCCATCTTCTATTATATCGCAGACGGCCGAGTGGATTTCCGTCAGCTTATCAAGGTCTTTGCGGAGGAATTCCGTATCAGGATCGAGATGAAGCAGATCGGCGCGCGTCAGGAAGCAGGTCTTATCGGAGGACTTGGAGTATGTGGACGTGAGCTGTGCTGCTCTAACTATATATCTAATTTCCAGTCTATTACGACTTCTGCAGCCCGTTGTCAGGACCTCTCTCTCAATCCGCAGAAGCTTGCAGGTCAGTGTGGTAAGCTCAAGTGCTGCCTCAACTATGAGGTGCAGAACTACCTTGACGCGTCGTCTCGTCTGCCGAGAGTGGGTGAGCCGCTTGAGTTTGAAGATGGTCTTGCCTATCTTCGCAAGACGGATATCCTCAAGGAGACCATGTATTTCTCTTATGACAAGTCTTCAGATGCCAACCTCTATCCTCTCACCGCAGAAGAGGTGCGCCGCGTGCAGAAGATGAACCGCGACGGCATCAGGCCTGACTCTTTGCGTCCGGACATGACTCCGGCTGCTCCGGAGTTTGTGTCTGCCGTGGGAGACGACAGCATCTCCCGCTTCGACAAGCCTAGGCGTCCTAAGAAAAAGAAGAGAAATAATCACAAGAGCAAGTAATGGGTCACGACAAGCTTCGCAAATTTGCTGAAAACCAGACCTTTAGCTGTCTGTTGCAGCCTTCTTCTCAAGAGCTCCTTGCCGACGGTTTCTTCAAGCTGAGAGACCACCAAATCAAGGGCCATTGGCGTGAGAAGATGTTTCCTCGCAGCTCTGCTCCTGAAGGAAGCATCGTCTTGGAGCTTGGCTGCGGCAAGGGCGAATACACCATTGACCTCTCGCAGCGCAATCCCGATTGCAATTATATCGGTGTGGATATCAAGGGCGCCCGCCTTTGGAAAGGAGCAAAATATGCCACCGAGCACAAGCTTGCCAACGTCGCCTTTCTGCGCACAAGGGTAGAGCTCATATCTGCCTTCTTTGCGCCCGGCGAAGTGGGGGAGATCTGGCTGACTTTCTCAGATCCGCAGTTCCGCAGCGAGAACTCTCGCCTTTGCTCGCCACTCTTCCTTGAGCGCTACCGCCGTTTCCTCAAGCCCGGAGGTATCGTGCACCTGAAGACGGATTCGCAGTTTCTGCATCAATATGCGCTGGCTGTGTGCAAGGCCAACAATCTCAAGATAGTAGCCTGTACTTCAGATCTTTATGGCGTGCAGGACGGCAATGCCGAGGCTCTTGGCAAAGAAAATATCGGAGCTGAGGTGTTTGAGGTGCAGACTTTCTATGAAAGCCTCTTCCTTGAGCAAGGATATAAGATCACATACCTTGCCTTCTGTCTGGATCATGAGGGAGACTATGTCTACCCGACGGATTTTGATTCTGATTACTGGCGTTCTGTCGAGGGGCCGCGGCTTCTTTTTGGACACGACTCTGCAGAAACACGTCGCCAGAAGCTCAAGAAGACTGAAGAATAAGCTACATTTCCACCCAGTGGATGCGCACTCCTGAGCGCTCCATCCCTCGGAACCAGGTCATCTGCCGCTTGGCAAACTGGTGTATCGCGATGGCAAGTTTTTCTCTCGTCTCCTCGAGGCTAAGCTCTCCCAATAGATAGAGGGTAATATATTTATATTCAAGACCAT
>CALEJC010000064.1 GCA_937898205.1 uncultured Bacteroidales bacterium | reverse complement strand
CCTGCGCCCAAGCCTTCTGTAACCTTTTCACCCAACTGCACTTTCGAGGGGATGGGCGAGTTTGCAAGTGCCTGAGAGTCGGTGTTGCACACCACAAAACTACATCCCTTGATGCCTTTTCTGTACATATAACTCACGGCGTTGCATCCGCCACCGCCCACGCCCAAGACCTTGATGATCTCGTCTGAAGTGGCCCAGTTTACAGGGGTGATATTGTCAAATATTGCGTCTTCCATTGTGTTCCCGATTAATTGTTGTTATTGTCCATCTCGTCATAAAGGCTGCCGATAGTGCTGTCAAATGTCTTTTCTCCCACATTTGTCAGAGTCTGCTTGAGCTTGCCTATCCACCTGATCTGTGGCTTTGTCCCTGTCTGCTTGGCAGGTTTCTTAGGCTTCTTCTTGTTGATAGGGACGATCACTTCTTCCTCAGGGAAGAGCTCTTCGACAATCAGTGCTGTGCTGCCGTCTTCTTCGCCGGCAACTTCCACATCTGCTTCCTCTTCCTGAGTCTTCTCAATGAATTTTTCTTCTATGCAGTTTAGACGAGGGTCTTTCTTTGCTTCGAGTATCATGCCGATTGTAGCAGAGATAGATGTCTCGCCAAGGCTGAAGCCTATGGTTGAGCGGTAGTGCTGATTGCGTGGGAATCCTATCCTCACGTTGTAGCCCGACATCTCCTTGATGAGGGTGCTGATGTTGACAAGGTCTGCACCGCCACCGGTGATCACGATGCCGTTGCGAAGCTTGTCGGCATAGCCGCTGTCCTGGATCTGATAGAGCAGCGCTTCGATGATCTCCTTGGCGCGGCAGTTGATAACCTCAGAAAGATACTTGACAGGAAGGTGCTCGTAGCTGCCGTTTTCGTTGTCGTTGATCTGGATGACCTTCTCGCTCATTGAGAGAAGCTTCTCCGGGAGACAGGCTCCAAACGCGAGCTTGATATTTTCTGCAAGCTTCTCGGTGAAGCCACATTCACACTTGATGTCTGTCGTGATGCTCTTTCCTCCAAATGGGATTGCAGAGTAGTGACGCAGGATTCTGCCTTTGTAGATAGTCAGCGAGCTGACACCCGCACCGATTTCGATGAGGGCGACACCGTTTTCCTTCTCGGCATCTGTGAGCACCGCATTGGCCACTGTATTAGGCACAAATAGCTTCTTTGCAGGGGCTACACCGACCTCGTTGAGCACGATGTCAAGGTTGGCGACAGGTTTCTGAGGACCGACAAAGATCTTGAAGTTGCCGGAGATTACATTGGCTGTAACGCCCACAACATCTTCTTCGCTTGCACACACAAGATCGTCGTCGGCAGAGAAGGATTGGGCGACAGCACCATAGATCATCTCTCTGGTCTGGTCGTCTATCTCATAGCTGTCGATTGCAAGTGCTTTGAGAGTCTTGATTTCGTCCTTGGAGATGCAAGAAGAAGGGGTGGTGCGCTCGATCTCGGCAGTACCTACCTCCTGGTGTACATCGTAGCGAGGAAGTCCCACCACGAGCTGAAGAATCTTGATGCTGAGTTCTTCTTCGGCCTCTTGGATGGCCGCTTTGAGTGGAACTGCAGCCCTCTTGGGGTTATAGACACAACTATAGCTCACGCCATCGGAAGGTCTTTCTTTGTAGTAGATGACCTGGACGTCGTCTCCTACAACCTTTGCCACGCTCAAGGCGAGTTTGGATGTGCCCAGATCGGCAACGGCAATATATCTCTCTACTTGCATATTATTTGGTTTTTATATTTTACGTTGACTGTCTTATACTTCTTCTCAGGGTTGCTTGGTGCAATGTGAGTAAAGTATTTCTCCATCTTGCCAAACTTCTTGTCGAAGTCCTGTGCGCTTCCGAGGATAAACCTCTCATCGTGTCCTTTGACTCTCAGGGTGATATCCCCGTCGTCGTTGATGACCACCTGGCTGATCAGGTTGCGGAAGCTGCGCGAACCTCTGATCGCCTCATCAAGAGCAAGCATATCTGCAATCCACGCCCTCTGCTCCTCGGTGCGGGCGAAGCCTTGGAAGCCGGAACCTTCTGCGATCGGGAACGCACCCTCAATCACTCTCACCGGTGCTGTGTAGCGGCTATGAAGAGGGAAGATGTATCCTTCTGCATCGCAGTAGAAGCCTTTGTCCTCTCCGCTAGCAAATCTCAGCTGAGGGGCTCTCTGCATTATGCTCACATGCAAAACTCCGTCTCGGGTGGTCCAGGCCTGGCTTTGGGAAATCGCGCTTCTGGCGGATAGCTTGTTTTCTATGGCGGAGAGGTCTATGCTGTCCAACCTCTGTCCAATATAGACACCGTAGTCCTTATCTACAAAAGCTTTGATGTTTTCTGCAGTGAGAAACTTCAGGCTGTCTTGAAACTCCACTTCAAGACTGTTGCAGCACAACTGTGAGCTTTTAAATCTTGAAGACATCAGTAGCAGCGCGCCTGCACATATAAGTACAGTCGCGGTCAATAAACCGATGGTTATGCGGAGTCTGCTGTTCATTATCTGGATTCAAGCATATTTTTGATCGGTTCAACAAATCTGTCAATATCTCCGGCACCGAGGGTGACAAGCACCTCGATATCCTCATCCGCAAGGTAGTCCATGAGCTCTGACTTGCTCACAAGCACCTTCTCTGCACAAGTCACATCCTTGAAGATCATCTCTGAGCTCACGCCTTCGATGGGCTCTTCTCTTGCGGGATAGATATCCAGAAGGATGAGCTTGTCAAGCAGACTAAGCGACTGTGCAAACTCTGCTGCGAAGTCGCGTGTGCGGGTGAAGAGATGTGGCTGGAAGATGCCGGTAATCTTCCTTCCTTCAAATACTTGCTTTATTGATGAGATGGCACTGCTGAGCTCTGATGGATGGTGGGCATAATCGTCGATATAGACGAACCCCGGACGATTGACCTGACAGTCAAGTCGTCTTTTTGCGCCTTGGAAGGTGGCGATTGCCGCCCTCACTTTCTGACCATCAAGTCCGCTGCACAGGCACACCGCTGCTGCTGCGATGCTGTTTTCTACGTTGATCCATCCGAGAGCACCGACTTTGATGTCGTTGAGCACACCGCCAGGATATACAAGGTCATAGTGATAGTATCCCTGCTCGTCGAGTCTGAGGTTGTCTGCGTGGAAATCAGCCATCGGCTCGCTCATGTGGTAGGTGAAGACTTTTGCTTCAAGTCTTGTCCTGTCGAGAGAAAAACCATGTTTGAGGATGATTGTCTCCTTGACCTGAGATGCAAATATGTCAAATGCCTCCTGCACATGGGCAAAGTCGCCATAAATGTCGAGGTGGTCCGGCTCGATCGAGGTGATGGCTGCGATGGTAGGGTGAAGCTGGTGGAAGGATCTGTCAAATTCGTCAGCCTCGACAACCACATTTCTGCCTTCATGTACAAGCATATTGGTACCGTAGTTCTTGGAGATGCCACCAAGAAAGGCCGAGCATCCTTTGCCGCTGTCTGTGAGGATATGGGCAATCATGGTCGAGGTCGTGGTCTTTCCGTGAGTGCCTGCGACTGCATAACACTTCTCTCCACGAGTGAGTTCTCCAAGCATCTGTGAGCGCTTCACGACTTTATAGCCATGCTCCTTGACATAGCAGAGCTCTCCCATGTCGGCAGGGATTGCAGGGGTGTAGATCACAAGCGTGTCGCTCACTTCTTTAGGGATAAATGAGCAGTCGTCTTCATAGTGCACGGCGATGCCTTCCTTCTCAAGCTCTGCAGTGAGAGGAGAAGGGGTGCGGTCATATCCGCTGACATTGTAACCCTTGAAGGCACAGTAACGGGCGATAGCGCTCATACCTATGCCGCCAATACCAATAAAATATATGTGCTTATACATCATATCAGTTTATATGCTTCATCTACAATGGTTTGAGCTGCATCAGGAAGAGCCAGCTTCAGTACATTGTTTTCTATTGTCTTTATCTTTTCTTCATCAGCGAGCAGCTCAAGCGTAGTTGGGAGGAGCTTTTCTACCGCTTCGGCGTCCTTCACCATCAATGCGGCATCCTTGCGCACCAAGGCCATGGCATTATGTGTCTGGTGATCTTCAGCCACATTTGGCGAAGGCACGAGCACAGCAGCTTTGCCGATCGCGCAGATCTCTGAAATCGAAGACGCACCGCTGCGGCTGATCACCACGTCGCTGAGCGCATAGGCGAGGTCCATCCTGCCGATGAAGTCGCTATATTTGATGTTTGGCAACTGACGGCCTTCCATAAAGGCATCAATGCCTGCCTTATAGTATTTGCCGCATTGCCAGAGCACTTCGACTCCGTCCCCGCCCGGACAACCGCTTTCAATCCACGCGCGCATCGCCGCGTTGAGAGTGCCGCTGCCGAGGCTTCCGCCAACGATGAGGATGTGGTTCTTGTCTGCATTCAGACCATAATACTTCAGGCCCTCTGCTTTGTCTTCTGCGGTATAAGGGTGGATGTTGGCGCGGATCGGGTTGCCGCTCATGCAGATCTTCTCTGCAGGGAAAAACTTTTCCATGCCCTCGTAGGCTACGCAGATGCTGCCTGCCTTGGCTGCAAGTCGCTTGTTGGTCAGGCCCGCAAATCCGTTTTGCTCCTGGATCAATGTAGGGATGCCTTTGCGGCCTGCCATATAAAGCAGGGGAGCGCTTGCAAATCCGCCCACCCCAATCGCGATGTCCGGCTTGAACTCGTCAATGATGCGCCCGGCTTTGCGCACGCTTGAGATCAGCTTAAACGGCAACTTCAGGTTTTGAATGATGTTTCTGAAGCTGAGCTTGCGCTGTAGTCCGGCCATTGGCAGACCGACAATCTCAAATCCTGCTGCCGGCACTTTTTCCATCTCCATCTTGCCTTCTGCACCAACAAAAAGGATCTCAGTCTCCGGATTGAGTTCCTTGAGTTTGCTGGCGATTGAAACAGCAGGGAAGATGTGTCCGCCTGTGCCGCCACCGCTGATTATGGCTCTTATCTTTCTATATTTCATCGTATTCGTCCAATTGTCCTGATTCAAATGCGTCAAGGTCTGAGAGGCTTGCGTTTACTTCGTGCATCTGCATAAGCGGCTCTGCTGCTGAAGTCTCCTTGGCGATGCGTCTCACTGCGATGCGGCTGATGGAGAGTATCACTCCAAAGGCCACGCAGAAACACAGCAAAGCACTGGTGCCGTGACTGATGATCGGCAGCGTCTGCCCGGTCATGGGACCTATGCCCACATTGACAAACATGTGCAGGAAGGCCTGTCCTGTGATGAGTATGCACAGACCAGCCACACTGTGCTTTGCAAAATTGTCTGATCCGCAGTTTCTCACTATGATAGATCCTCTTGCAAGGAGTGACAGGTACAGACAGATCACTGCGATGCCGCCGAGGATTCCATATTCTTCAATAATAAAGCTGTACATGTAGTCCTCGGAAATGTCCGGAACCACATATCTCTGGGTGCTTTGACCCGGTCCTTTGCCCATGAAGCCACCTTCCTTGATCGCAATCTTGGCGCTCACAGGCTGTCTCATCTCATCAAGCGCTTCCTGCCATCTGACAGTGCCCCTGCCCGAACTCAGAAACTGCTCTTCCCAGTCATGATCTTCGAAGATGCGGCTGACACCCGTGCCGATGCGACCCATGTATTTGCCGTCGGAGACGAAGAAGATGCCCACACAGATACCGAGTGCTACGCCTCCTGCAGCAGCAAGTATGGTCATGTCCTTGAAGTTTCCGCCACCGAGCAGGATGGTGACAAACATGATTCCACCGATCACCAGGGCGCTGGAGTTACTTCCCGGGATAATCATCATGAAGATGATCAGGAAAGGCGCATATATCAGCAGCACCTTGAGCCACTGCTTGTTCAGGTTGCCTATTTTGAGAATTCCCCGTTTTGAGGAATCAAGTGCCCATGCCAGATATAGTATCATCGCCACCTTTACTACCTCAAAGACGTGGACCTGGAAGCCGGATACTGCGAGGATACGGTATGCCCCGTTGAGCTCTATCGCTTTGATGAAGCCTAGGTTGGCGTGTGTGTCAAGCAATAGAAGCAGGATAAATGACAAAGGGAATCCAAGCATTGCTCCGACACGGAACACCTTAATGTTCTTGATGTTATATAGCCCGATGATGACGGCGAGGCCAAATGCCACAGCCACAAACTGATCGCTGACGATCTCAAGTCTTGTGGCGTCACCTCTAAGAAGGCGGGATGTCGAAGAAAACATGCAGACGATAGAGAAGAGGAAGAGCAGGAGCACAATTATCCACACCACCTTGTCTCCTTCAAGGCGGTCAATGAGATTCCAAAATGTACCCTTCTTTTTGTTGCTCATCTGTCTATAGTTTTCTTACTGCATCCTTAAACTGGCGACCTCTGTCTTCGTAGTTCTTGAAGAGGTCAAAACTTGCGCAGCATGGGCTCAGAAGCACCACATCTCCCGCAACGGAAAGGTCAGACGCCTTGCGCACCGCCTGCTCTGCCGAGAGCGTGTCCACGATATTTTCCTTGCCCACGATATCCTCAAAAGCTGCGTGTATGCGGCTGTTGTCCACACCGAGACACACGATGGCTTTTACCTTCTGCTTTACCACCTCGTTGAGGGTAGAGTAGTCGTTGCCTTTGTCTGTGCCGCCCACAATCCACACAACCGGTTTGGTCTGTGCTTCCAGGGCATACCATGCGGCATCCACGTTGGTTGCTTTTGAATCGTTGATATATAATACGTCACCCACGTTGAGGACTTTCTCAAGACGGTGCTCTATGCCCTTGAAGCTCATCAGACTCTCACGGATGACTTCGTTGCTGATGCCGCTGGCTTTTGCGGCAAGTGCTGCAGCCATTGAGTTGTAGAGGTTGTGCTTTCCGCCAAGAGCGAGCTCGTTGAGGTACATCCAGCTCTCGTCTTCCTCATATCTGATGACCATCTTGTCTTCGCTCACAAAAGCACCCTGATCTACAGTGCCTTTTTGTGTAAATGGAAGCATCTTGGCTTTGAGGATGATCTTGCTTAGGCTGTCGATGGTGATTGAGTCATCCGAGTTGAAGATAAAGCAATCTTCCTCTCGCATGTTCTGCGTGATGCGCCACTTGGCCTTTACATAGTTTTCCATCTTGTGATCATAACGATCGAGGTGGTCCGGAGTGATGTTGGTGATGATGGCGATATCAGGGCGGAACTCGTAGCAGTCGTCAAGCTGGAAACTGCTGATTTCAAGCACATAATAGTCGTGCTTCTGAGTGGCTACCTGAAGCGCATAGCTGGTGCCGATGTTGCCTCCGAGTCCGACGTTGAGACCTGCATCCTGAAGCAGATAGTGGATCAACGATGTGGTTGTGGTCTTACCGTTGGATCCGGTAACGCAGATCTTCTTGGCGCTGTCATAACGCGAGGCAAACTCAATCTCGGAGATGATGTGTATCCCTTTTTCCTTGATCGCCTGGACCATAGGGGCTGTCGATGGGATGCCCGGACTCTTGATCACTTCGTCTGCGTTGAGGATGAGTTCGGCACTATGTCCGCCCTCTTCGTAGTCGATCTCCCATTGCTTGAGTGTGTTGAGGTATTCCTCCTTCAAGGTCTTCTGATCTGAGAGGAACACGTCAAATCCCTTTACCTTTGCAAGCACAGCTGCTCCGACGCCGCTCTCGCCGCCGCCAAGTACTACTATTCTTTTTCTATCTTGAGTCATTGTCTATCTGATCTTTAAAAGTGCAAGTGTGCCCACTGCCAATAAAATTCCTACAATCCAGAAACGTGTCACTATCCTTGCCTCCGGTATGCCTTTTTTCTGATAGTGATGGTGGAGAGGAGCCATCAGGAATACTCGTCTGCCTTCACCGTATTTGCGTTTTGTGTGTTTGAACCAGGTCCTCTGTATGATGACGGAGAGGCTCTCGACAAGGAATACTCCACAAAGCAGAGGGAGGAGCAGCTCCTTGCGGATCAGGACGGCGCTCACTCCGATCACGCCACCGATCATCAGCGAACCTGTGTCTCCCATAAATACCTGGGCAGGGTAGGTGTTGTACCAGAGAAATCCCAGTAACGCACCCACAAAAGCAGCCATGAAGATTGCCACCTCGCCGGAACCCGGGAGATACATGATGTTAAGATAGTCAGCGTCAAGCACGTCACCGCCGAGCCAAGCCATGATACCTATCGCTACGCCAATGATTGCTGAACTGCCGGCGGCAAGACCATCCATGCCGTCGGTGAGGTTGGCGCCGTTGGAGCAGGCGAGGATCACAACGATTATCATGAGCATATAGATGCCCCAAGAGCAATATACACCAAGTTGTCCTTTGAATGGAGAGAGCCATGAGTAGTCAAACTCGTGTGCCTTTACAAAAGGAATAGTGGTCACAAGCTGGTCGCTCATGATATTTGGGCTGATGCACACGGTCAGCGCGATGAAGAGTCCAAGTCCAAACTGGAGAATGAGCTTGCATCTCTCGCTCATCCCTTCCTTGCGTTTCTTGAAGACCTTGATGTAGTCGTCGGCAAAGCCGATACCGGCACACCAGATGGTGGTTACAAGCAGAAGGAGGGTGTAGATGCTGTCGAGACGGCAAGTCAAAAGTACCGATCCGACCACCGAAACCAGGATGATGATACCACCCATGGTAGGAGTGCCTTTTTTCTGCATCTGGCCTTCCAGACCAAGATCTCTGATGGTCTCTCCTATCTGTCTGCGCTGCAACCACTTGATGATCTTTCCTCCTGCGAGGAATGCAATCAGGATGCTGAGCACTGCTGCAAGCATTGCTCTGAATGATTGGAAATGCACAAGGCCTGATCCCGGGAGCTCGACTCCAAGTCTCTCCAGCCAGTCTATGAGGTGATATATCATTGTCCTAAATTGTTAAATACTTCGTTTACTATTTCTCTTTCGTCAAAATGAGACTTCTGCTGACCGATGATCTGGTATGTCTCATGGCCTTTTCCTGCCAGCAATATGGTTGCGCCTTGTGGAGCGAGCATGATCGCAGTGCGGATGGCCTCTTTTCTGTCTGCTATGCTGAGCGTCTTTGCGAGTCCTGCGTTGTCAAGACCTTGCTTGATGTCTTCGAGGATGTCTTCAGTGCGTTCTGAACGGCTGTTGTCCGAAGTCAGGAAGATGCGGTCTGCATATTTCTGAGCGATAGCACCCATCTCCGGACGTTTGGTCTTGTCGCGGTCTCCTCCACAGCCAAAGAGACAGATGAGCTCGGATTTGTCGGATACCTCGCGCAAAGTCTTCAATACATTTTCAAGCGCGTCAGGAGTGTGAGCGTAGTCGATGACCACAGTCAGCCCTCTTGGACCTGAGATGGTCTCAAGACGTCCGGAAGCCGCTTCGAGTGTTGAGAGTGCCACAAGAGCTTCTTGTCTGTCTGTGCCAAGCGCAAGGGCTGTGCAGTATATTGCAAGCAGATTGTATGCGTTGTGGCCTCCGATGAGTCTGGTCCAAACTTCTGTGCCGTCGATGTTGAGCAACATCCCTTCGTAACCCTGCTCCAGGATGCGGCAACGGTGATCGGAAGCGCTTCTGCATGAGTATGTGATCACCTCTGCACGAGTGTTCTGTGTCATCACGAGTCCGTTGCGGTCATCAATATTAACTATTGCCTTGGCAGAAGCAGGAAGTGTGTCAAAGAACGCCTTCTTGCAGCGCAAGTATTCGGCAAAAGTGCCGTGGTAGTCAAGGTGGTCGTGAGTCAGGTTGGAGAAGATGCCGACAGTAAATTGCAGCCCTGTCACTCTCTTCTGCTCCACTCCGATCGAGCTGACCTCCATGAAGCAGTAGCTGCACCCGCGATCGACCATTTGACGCAGGAGAGCGTTGATTGTGATAGGATCGGATGTGGTGTTGACAGTCTCTCTGCGCTCATCTCCCACATAATTGGCGATGGTAGATAGCAATCCGCACTTGTGTCCGAGAGCCTTGAACATATTGTAAAGCAAGGTCACTGTGGTGGTCTTGCCGTTGGTTCCTGTGATTCCTACAAGTTTGATCTCGCGGCTAGGATGACCGTAGAAGCTGTCGGCTGCCATCGCTGCGGCAAGGCGGCAATCGCTCACGATTGCAAGGTTGTCACAGCCTGTCGGCTGCGCAACCGGAGCCTCCGCCATCACGGCTACGGCTCCCGCCTTCACCGCCTGATCGATAAAAGACCTACCATCTATCTTGGTGCCGCTCATCGCAATAAACAGGCAGCCCGCTGTGACTTTGCGCGAGTCGCAGGTGATGGATGTGATCTCAGTGGCGGCTTCTCCGTTAAAAGAAACCACTCCACAATCTTTTATGATGTCCCAAAGCTTCATTATCTTGCCTTTCTTAAGCTTGTCTGGAAATAAGGGTCTATAGTATATATCTCGTCAATCAAGGTTCTGATGGCTCTTGCAGGGATGCCACCGCCCTGGAAACTCTTGCGTGTAGGTTTTGAGTAGACGCTGCAGATGACTGTATACTGAGGATCGTCAGCAGGGAAGAACCCTACAAATGTTCCCTGGTACTTGCGTCTGCCGCTCTCGTCTTCATATCTGCCATTGTCAAAAGTGCCAAATGAAGTTCCTGTCTTTCCCGCCACAGCACATTTTGCACCTTTGAGCCTGCGGGCTGTACCGTCTTCTGTAACCGCCTTGAGCGCTCTGGTGATGGTGTCTGCAACAGCTTTTGAGCAGATTGCGGCATTGAGGATGGAAGGACCATATTTTGTCTTGACCTTGCCTGAGCTCTCGACACTCTCCACCAGATATGGCTTCATCATCTTGCCTTTGTTGGCGATAGCGTTATAGAAAGTCAGGATGTGCAGAGGTGTCTCTCCTGTGCTGTATCCGTAGGCAATCGAGCCAAGGTCGGTGTTGGTCCAATATCTGGTTTTTGGGCTTGGGATTGTCGGAGTCTGGAGACCATCAAGGTCAAACTCAAACGCCTCGCCCAATTTGTAGCTATATATGTTGTCAAGGAACTTCTGCGTGCCTTTTTCTGTGCCGTAGTATTTTACTGCAAGTGTGGCAAATACGTAGTTTGACGATATCTTGAAACCGTCAAGTATCGAAATCTCCTTGGTGTTGTGCTCTCTTGCAAAATCAGGTATGTGGCTGTCTCTGATGCTTGTCCCCACCACATGACCATTTGTGGCAGGAAGAGTCTCGTCGAGACTCTTGACATAGCCGTCGTTGAGCACCGACATCAGAGTCACAGTCTTGAATACCGATCCCGGCTCGCCCTTGCGTCCCACTGCCAGATTTTGAACCTCCGAGAAGGTGCCGTCTGCCTCCTTGACCAGATTGACCATCGATCTGATAGCGCCGGTCTTGGTGTCCATCAACACGAGGCACGCGCCTTCGAGATCTTCTTCCTCACCTATCTGCTCGCGCAGCGCTCTGTCTGCAATCTCTTGATAATCAATATTAAGAGTGGTCCTGAGATCAAGCCCGTCTTCGGCGTTGACTGTGGTAGAGTCGCTGTTGACTACTCTTCCGTGGTCGGTGCGTCTCAGGTATTCTGTGCCTTCCGTGCCGTGAAGCACATAGTCAAACTTGCCCTCAAGTCCGATGTGTGTGTTGCGCACATTGGATTTGTTGTTTCTCACAAAGCCGATCGTTCTGCGGGCCAGAGTGCCATAAGGATACTGTCTGATGTCGTCCTGCTCCCATTGCATACCGCTCTTGTATCTTCCTTCGTTGAAGAGAGGCAGCTTGATGATGCGGTTATATCCGTTGCGGTCGACTGCTGTGCCGATCTTGACATACTGCCTGCCTTGATTGCGACTGTTGACAATCAGCCTATATACCTCGTCGGCGTTTTTATACTGAGGAAACTCTGCTGCCAGGCCCTTTGAGAGCTCGCGGGCTTTCTGCAGCCAGATCTGCTCTTCTTCTGGGGTGTTGCTGCTTTTGAGCACTGTGCAGTCCATGTAAAGCTGGTAGCTAGGACACGAAATCGCGAGAAGCTTGCCGTTGCAGTCGAGGATGTCACCGCGCTTAGGCTCGATTTTCCTCATCTGGTTGCGAGGAGTGAGCTCGGCAATGATCTTTGGATCAGGGTTGTAGAAAATCTGGATGCCGGCAATCTTCACGACGATGGCCACCGCTCCGAGGAGGAGCAGCACATAGGCGACATACAGGACTACTCCGATCCTGTCTCGCTTTTTGCGTGGTGTCGTGTTCTGGCCTTCCATATCTATTTTAATATTATCGCCGGCTCTTGTGGCTTCACGAGTTTGGACTCGTGCTTCTCAAGCTCAGCTTCTACGTTGCCTCGTCTGCCGAGGGTGGCATATTCAAATATCTTCTGAGAGTGCTCGATCTCAAGCTCTTTGATCACGGCCTTCTGCGCTTCTACCTTGGCAAGGGTGTTTTCGATGCCCAGGCTGACCCAGATGACCATCGCAAAGAGGAAAAAAGTGAAGCATATCTGCGCGAAGTACTTGCCCACATTGAGGCGGAGCAGGAGCTCGCCTTTCAGTATGGCAGTGAGGCTGTTTTTGAAAAAGCCGCCTATGTCAGATAGCTTCCAGAACTTCATAACTTTTCTGCGATTCTCAGTTTGGCGCTGCGTGCGCGGGTGTTGCTCTCGATTTCCTCGTCACTTGGCACTATTGGCTTCCTGTTGACCGCCTTGAGCGGGGCGATGAGTCTGCCAAAAGTGTCCTTACATTCGCGTCCTTCGATGTTTCCGCATTTGATAAAATTCTTGACCATGCGGTCTTCGAGCGAATGGTAGGTGATCACCACGAGCCTGCCGCCCTGCTTGAGGGAGGCACTTGCGCCGGAGAGGAACTTCTCAAGAGAGCGCATCTCGTCGTTTACCTCGATTCTAAGAGCCTGGTAGACCTTAGCGAGGAATTTGTGTTCAGCGAATGGGGGCAGGGCTGCCGCAATAGCATTAGTGAGGTCGTCGGTGGTGAGGATTTCCGCCTTGGCTCGCGCAGCCACGATGAGGCTTGCAAGTCTGCGGGCGTTGTCCACTTCACCATAGATTTTCAGAACCTTTTCCAATTCTTCTTGCGTATAAGAATTAAGTATGTCAGCGGCGGTCTTACCACCCTGCACATTCATTCGCATATCCAATGGCGCGCTGAAGCGGAATGAGAAACCTCGCTCTGCAGTGTCAAACTGGTGCGAGCTCACTCCAAGATCAGCGAGCACTCCGTCCAGGCCCTGGCTCTCGTGGAGCAGGACGTAATTATGTATGAAACGGAAATTGTTGTGTATCAGTCTAAAACGTGGGTCTTCGGGCGCTTGGGCGATCGCGTCTTCGTCTCTGTCAAAGGACATCAATCTGCCGTCAGGGGAGAGTCTTGAGAGGATCTCACGGCTGTGACCGCCGCCACCGAAGGTAGCATCAGCATAGGCACCGCTCTCGTTGGTCACAAGAGCGTCGATGCTAGGATATAATAATACGGGGTTGTGGTATTCTGACATTGCTTTGCTTTCTATTTCTTAGAAAGGCTTTCTGCAATGGCAATGAATTCTTCGTTTGCGATCCTGCTGTCTTCCCACTTCTCCTTCGCCCAAATCTCAATCTTGAAATCGTTGCCGGAGAAAACCACTTCTTTGTTAACACCAATCGCGTCAAGGAGCTGGCGACTGATAGAGATGCGGCCCACCTTGGCGTCAGGCTCCACGATATCTCTATCACGCATATATTCTCTCCAGAATGTTGCGTGTTGTTTGTTGAAGTTGATGTCGAGAGAAGATCTCACCTCATTTGACTGCCTTTCCCACTCCTCAAAAGCATACATCTCAAGGCAAGGCTCAAAGAGATTTTTCTTGATGACAAACCTCATGTCACTTCCCGGTGGCACACAAGATTTGAGCGGCGAAGGAAACACTAAACGTCCCTTGTCGTCAACCTTGGAGATATATTCGCCTATGAAAGTGACCATAATTAAACTTAATCTTATACGCGAGGTCAAAGATATGAAAAATTTTCCACTTTATTACAAATTGTTACATTTTTTTACACAATTGTGGTTAGAGGACAAAAAAGAAGCTGTTTTGAGTGCTCAAAACAGCTTCTTGCCATGATAGAGTTCTTCTCGAATCGTGGTAATAAGAATAACTCCTGTTATATGGACTTAGCGGGTTTTCAATCTATTCTTCTACAAAGGCAACAATCTCACCTTTAACGACATCCTTGCCTTGAGGCGCAGTGACTGCGACGACTCTGCCACTCTTGGCAGGAATGATTTCTTCCATGCCGTAGTAGGTCTGCACATATCCTGCGACTTTTCCTGCTTCCAGCTTGGTGCCGATTGTAGGAGCTTTTGATGTATCCACAACATCGTATTCCCAAAGCATCTTACCTTTGGCAGGTGCCTGAAGCGGCAGTGCCTTAGGATGCTCTGCGATATATTTGTCAATCTCAAATTCAGGCATCTCCACCACCGGACGCTTGATGACGATAGGCGCGCCGGCCTTGGCTTTGAGGTCTGCGAGATCTTTGTTGAATCTTTCTTTTGCGATGCCGCTCTTGTAGTCGCGATATTGCCTCTCGTGCATTGCGAGTTCAAAGAGCTCTTCGTCGTCCTGACCGTAGTCCCAGCCTTCCTCATCCATCATCTTGCGGAACTTAGGAAGCTCATCAGGATACTCGTCCTGAGGGTTTCCGGTATAGAACTCCATGCCTTTTTCCTTGGCGAGAGCGACGATCTCCGGAGCGAGTGTGCCCGGAAGAGTGCCCATCTTGCCAAGTATCATGCCCCATGTGTCCTTGTCGATGGTCGAGAAGCGAGGCTTGCCTTGTGCGAGAGCGAGAAGGTTCATCAGTGCAGTATTCTTGACATACTGGCTGAATGGAGTTACAAGTGGCGGATAGCCAAGGCGAGGCCACACATACTCAACCTCGTTGAAAAGCTTGACCATCAAATTGTCAACGCTGCTCTCCGGCTTGCCGGCCGCACGCTCGGAAGCGTTGATCGCTGCCTTGAAGCCTTTGAGGTCTGCCATCATCGAGCCCATCATTCCTCCAGGGAGACCACATCCCACAAGAAGAGAGGTCATCTGAGAATTGCTAGGATCGATCCAGTAGCCCAGGAAGTCATCGATAAACTCCTGAGTGAGGCTTCTGACCTGCATGTAGGCGTCCATATTGATATCCTTGACAAGGAATCCGTCTTCGCGGAGCATCTGCTGGATGGTGATCACATCAGGGTGAACCTTGCCCCAAGAGAGAGGCTCGACAGCCACATCAAGATAATCCGCACCGGCTCTTGCCACCTCAAGCATGGATGCCGGAGAGAAGCCTGGGCCGGAGTGGCCATGATATTGAACCTTGATCTGAGGATGTGCTTTTTTGATGCCTGCGACAATCTGTGCGAGGGTTGAAGGCCTGCCGACGCCGGCCATATCTTTGAGACAGATCTCGTCTGCACCATACTCCACGAGCTGATCCACCAGCTTGAGGTAATACTCGACACTATGCACAGGGGAGTGTGTGATTGAGAGAGCTGCCTGAGAGATCATGCCTGCTTTCTTGGCATACTCGATGGAAAGCTTGAGGTTACGAGGATCATTGAGACCGCAGAAAGAGCGGGAAATGTTGGTGCCCTGAGCCTTCTTGACCTTGAACATCAACTCTCTGACATCTGCAGGGACAGGGTTCATGCGGAGGGCATTGAGTCCTCTTTCAAGCATGTGGGTCTGGATGCCGGCCTTATGGAAAGGTGCTGTCCACTCACGTACCGCCTTGTTCGGATTTTCTCCGAAAAGAAGGTTTACCTGCTCGAACGCGCCGCCGTTTGTCTCGACTCGGTCGAAGCATCCCATATCAATGATCGCCGGAGCTACCTCCTTCAGCTGATCGACAGTCGGCACATATTTTCCCGACGACTGCCACATATCCCTATATACAAGGGAGAATTTTATTTCACGTCCCATATCGGTTTCATTTTCAATGCTTACAAATTTATGAAAAGTTTATTTAATCCTCCATCATTCTGCATCTAAAGA
>CALEJC010000063.1 GCA_937898205.1 uncultured Bacteroidales bacterium | reverse complement strand
GACCGTTACTGTGTGCCACACGAGCCCATTTCTCTATATCAAGCACATTGCAGGCAGGGTTGGCTATGGTCTCTCCGAAGACAGCCTTTGTGTTGGGCTGTATGGCTGCTGCGATCTCTTCTTCGCTTGCGTCAGGATCGACAAAAGTGCAGTCGATGCCGAGCTTTTTCATTGTGATGGCAAAGAGGTTGAATGTGCCTCCGTATATGGTGCTCGAAGAGATGAAATGGTCGCCGGCCTGGCAGATGTTGAATATTGCATAGAAGTTGGCTGCCTGACCTGAAGAAGTCAGCATCGCTGCCACGCCGCCTTCTAGCTCGCGGATTTTGTCAGCTACGCAGTCGTTGGTCGGATTCTGCAGACGTGAGTAGAAGTAGCCTGGCGCCTTGAGGTCAAAGAGGTCGGCCATCTGCTCACTTGTGTCATATTTAAATGTGGTTGATTGATAGATAGGGAGTACTCTTGGCTCGCCTTTGCTTGGCTTCCAACCACCTTGTACGCAGATAGTGTCTTGATTTAACTTCTTCATGATTCCTTCTATTAGATAATTGTGCAAATTTAAAGAAATTATTCCTATCTTGTCATGAATGTAGAAAAATATCAAAAAGCACAATATGAACGCAAAACATCAATGGCAATTCTATTCTCTTGGAGGAGTTCCAAGGGTAAAAATCTCAAGCGGTGAGGATATCGCTCACCTTGGAGAGTTGGATCAGAAACTTTGGACCGCATTGAGTTGTCCGACTGCAGATCTGCAGATGGATCCGCTCACACTCGGCTTCCTCGATACTGACGCTGATGGTAAGATCAGAGTGGCTGAAGTTGTGGCTGCAGCCCAGTGGCTCACCTCTGTGGTTAAGAACAGTGACAACATCCTCAAAGGTGATAGTGTTTTGCCGCTTGATCAGATCAATACTGACAATCCCGATGGCGCTGCTCTTTATGCATCCGCAAAGCAGATTCTTGCCAACCTCGGTCAGGAGAAGCAGGAGATCAGCCTTGAAGAAGCTGCCGACAGCGTGGCCATCTTCAAGGGATCGAAGTTCAACGGCGACGGGTTGATTACCGCGATTTCTTCTGATGATCAGGAGATTAAGGATCTCATTGCTGCGATAGCGCAGACAATCGGCTCGGCTACTGACCGCAGTGGCGAGGCTGGAGTGGGTGCCGAGCAGATCGAGGCTTTCTATACCGCACTCGGCGAATATGCGGCATGGAAGGAGGCTGAAGAGGCCGGAAAAGATGCAATATTCCCATACGGAGACAATACCGCAGCAGCGCTTGCAGCAGTTGAAGCGCTCAAGGAGAAACTTGCCGATTTCTTCATGCGTTGCAAGATCGTCGCATTTAACAGCGAAGCCGGAGTTATTACAGTGGCGACTGCAGCAACTGCCGGTTTTATTACTGCGGCGCGCTGCCGGCGCTTCG
>CALEJC010000062.1 GCA_937898205.1 uncultured Bacteroidales bacterium | reverse complement strand
TCATCGGGGTAGGGCAGCCGACTTTGCGTCCAAATGCGCTCACTACGCCGTTGATGGCATCCACTTCTGTCTTTTTGCCTTTCTCCAGGTCCTGAAGCATGCTGGCTCTGAGCTTAGCGTGCTTGCGGATAGCGATAGGGATAATGAAAAATGAGATCGCCTTTTTGAGCTTGTTGTTGTAATTGAGGAGCTTCACTGCATCCTTGCCCTGCACCGGCTCGATCTTGATGCCTCCGGTTGCGCAGACATCGATGCACTCCTTGATGAGCGCCTGCACGATCTTGCGCGAGCGCTTGTCCTTGGCAGCTTCGCCAAAGGTGCAGCCCAGCACGGCACTCATGCCTGAAAATGCCGAATTGATGAGCAGCTTGCTCCAGCGGGTGCCGATGAAGTTGTCGTCAATCTCCACAGGTCCCATCATCTCAAGCAAATTCTTTACTGCATCGAAATGAGCGGGACGTTTGCCGTTGAGCGTGCCGAGAGAAAACGTGAGGCTGTCAGGCTCGCTGGTGAGCTCGCAGACACCGGGGCCCTGCATTGTGGCACCCCATGCGACTGTGCATCCGATCACCCTCTGCTCTCCTACAATCTCGCTGATCTGCAGCTCGGGGATGCCGTTTTGAAGAGTGACGATGACCCCGTCTTCTGCCAGAAAATCCTTGAGATAATTGACAACTTCTGCATTTTGCTGCTGCTTGGTCATCAGGAAGATGATGTCATAGATACCGGACATTTCATCTATGGTCAGGGCGTTGACCTTTTGAGTGAAATTGACTGTGCCGATGATGCGGGCTCCGTCCTTTTTCAGGGCCTCTACATGGGCTTTATTGCGGTTGATAAGGTCAATTTCTCCGCCTTTGCGGGTAATGTAGGCTCCAAGGATAGTTCCAAGAGAACCTGCTCCGTAGATAGCTGATCTCATAATTATATATTCACCTTTTAAAAGATTGATAAAGGTAGTCATAATTTTGTATATTTGTTAAATCAGTTTTTAATAAACCTGTTTATGTTTAAGAAGCTTCTCAAAAACTTAGGGTTCTGGATCATTGTGACAATGCTGCTCGGAGTCGTAGTCGGCGTGTTGATGGGTCCGGAAGCGTCGATGTTTGCACCTTTGGGCTCTCTGTTTATTCAGTTGATCAAGATGCTGGTTGTCCCGCTTGTGGCTGTCTCCATCATCTCGGGAGCAGCGTCTCTGGGCAACTCAAGATCTGCCGGATTGATTGGTGGAGTGTCTGTGTCTTTTATCCTCATCACCACCGTTATTTCCGTGCTTCTCGCATTTGGCGCCGGTTTTTTGTTTTCTCCGGGTGCCGGTCTTGACCGTTCGACCATCATGACCCTTACTGCTTCAAGCGGCACTCAGCCAGCAGGGGATACGCCTACTCTGTCATTCTGGGACACCGTGATCGGAATGATCCCGGCCAACCCGATTGCTGCCTTTGCCGAAGGAAACATCCTGCAGATCATAGTCTTTGGACTGTTTCTTGGCTTCGGCATCTCAGCGCTCTCTCCACTCAAGAGGACCAAGATTGTCAACGGACTTAATTCTGTGCTCGAGGCTCTTGTGTGGTGTGTTGAGAAGGTGATGTGGATTGCGCCAATCGGTGTTTTTGGTCTGATGGCCGACGCTGTGGGGTCGTTTGGTTTTGATATCCTCATGCGCATCTTCAAACTCCTCTGGGTAGTCCTGCTTACGAGTCTTGTGATGGGACTTGTGGTCTATCCGCTTTTGGTGGCAACCATGTCCAGGGTTCCCGTGAGAAAGTTTATGAAAGAGATGCTGCGTCCTCAGATCATTGCATTTACCACTGCGTCTTCTATGGTTACTCTCCCTGTCAATATGGATGTCTGCGAGAGCAAGTTTGGAGTGTCAAAAGAGACCACCGGCTTTGTGCTTCCTCTGGGTGCTACAATCAATATGACAGGCAACGCTATCTACTATACACTTGTGGCACTTTTTTTCGCTCAGGTCTATGATATGGATCTTACCCTTGCTCACTATGTGTCGATTGGCATTGTTGCTTCTCTCGGGTCCATCGGACAAGCCGGAGTTCCAGGGCCGACCCTGCTAGTTGCTGCTGTGCTTGTGGCCGGTGGCATACCTATTGATGGTCTTCCATTGCTCTATGCTTTGGATAGAGTTTTTGATATGATTAGAACAGTTCTTAACATTACAGGTGATGCTGCATGTGCAGTTGTTACCGATAGATTTGTAAAACATGGAAAAAAGTAGAATTTTTAGCGCATTGGCCATAATGGTCGGACTGATTGTGATCGGAGTGATGATCCCTAAAGCAGTCAAGGATTTCCGTTCATTTGAGAGGACGGTAGATGTCAAGGGTTTGTGTGAGAGGGAGGTAAAGGCAGATAAAGTTATCTGGCCTGTAGTCTACAAAGTGATGGCAAACGATATCCAGGAGATTTATTCTCAGATAGATAGAAATAATGCTT
>CALEJC010000061.1 GCA_937898205.1 uncultured Bacteroidales bacterium | reverse complement strand
AATCCATAACTGCCACTTCCCGGACAGCAAAATCATCCAGCTTGCCCACAGCATCGGGAAATGCTGCAAAGAATAAAATCGGAATCAGAAATTTCAGCAAGCTTTTCATCCTTCCTAACCTTCTGTCTTTATTAACTGGATTTCAAAAACCAGAGTGCTATAGGCAGGAATATCGCCGGCAGGACGCGAGCCGTATCCATACTGAGCAGGGATTGTAACTTCATATCTGTCGCCTGCGACCATGCGCGTGAGCGCAATCTGCAATCCCATAATAAGCTGTCCTAAGATAAAACAAGCAGGAAGAGGAGCATCAGCATTGGAATCAAACACCTTACCATTGATCAAGCGGCCGGTATAGCGCACAAAAACCACGCTCTTGGGACTGGGATGCACAGAACCGGAACCTTGCTCAAGCTGCTTCAATATAACTCCGTTATCCAACACCTTAACTCCTTGTTCTGCAGCTTTAGCAGCAAGAAACTCTTCGTTGGCAATCTTATATTGCTTGATTTTTTTTGGCAAACTCATTGTACAAAGATACAATTTTCCAAAATATTCACTACTTTTAGAACACAATTTATTTAACCGACAAAACAGAAAACATATATGAAAAGATTAGAAGGAAATGTAACCATCATTACCGGTGGTGGAAAAGGCATCGGATTTGGCCTTGCGACTGCTTTTGCAAGAGAAGGCTCTAACCTCGTAATTACAGGTAGAACCCTATCAAGACTTGAAAATGCTCAGAAGAAGCTTGAGGAAACCTATGGCGTCCAGGTGCTTCCGATCGTAGCTGATGGCGCTGACGAAGAAGCCATCAAGGGCGTCGTAGCCAAGACAATCGAGCGATTTGGCAAAATCAACACAGTGATCAACAATGCACAGGTTTCCAAATCAGGAGTGCCGCTTGTCGAGCATAGCAAAGAAGACTTCGACCTTGCGATATATTCAGGCCTTTATGCAGCATTTTTCTATATGCGTGAAACATTCCCATATCTCAAGGAGAGCAAGGGTTCCGTCATCAACTTCGCCTCTGGCGCAGGACTTTTTGGCAAGCTCGGACAGAGCTCCTATGCAGCAGCCAAGGAAGGCATCCGCGGCATGTCAAGAGTCGCCGCTGCCGAATGGGGTCCTGACGGCGTGAGAGTCAACGTAGTCTGCCCGCTCGCGATGACAGAGAGTCTCCAGGAGTGGAAGGAAAACTATCCTGAGCTCTTTGCAAAGACCATCCAGGGCATTCCGCTTGGCAGATTTGCCGACCCGACAGAAGATATAGGAAGAGTGTGCGTATTCCTCGCATCCGAAGACGCACATTATGTGACCGGTGAGACCATCACCCTTCAGGGTGGTAGCGGTCTCAGGCCTTAAAGAGGAGAAACGCCCAGACCGGGAAGCTCGTTGAGAGTAATCTTGCCCTCCACCAGTTTCATCCCGGTAAAGCAATCATTGGATAACAGCACGTTGCCATCGAGGTCAGCCCATTGCATCTTTGGTGCAAGTTGAGCGGCAGCCGAGATGGCAACTGACGTTTCTGTCATGCACCCCATCATCAGCTTGAGGTCCAAAGCCTGAGCGAGAGAAACCATCTCACGCGCCTCACGCATGCCGGTGCACTTCATCAACTTGATGTTGATTCCATGATAGGCACCCTTGAGGGCAGGCACGTCTGCAAGCCTCTGACAGGCCTCGTCAGCAATAATCGGAAGAGGACTGCGCTCTGTGAGCCATGCATGACCATCAAGATCGGTCTTGGACATCGGCTGCTCTATCATCACCACGCCCCTCTCCTTCAACCAATGGATCATATCAAGAACATAGCGCTTGTTCTTCCAGCCTTGATTGGCATCAATATATATCGGAGTATCAGGGTTAATCTCCCTGATCAGAGTGATCATCCTCTTATCCTCATAGTCTCCCCTGCCCAGCTTGACTTTCAGCACCTTGGCCCAAGAAGCCTCATGGGTTTTCTCTCTCACAATCTCATCCGAGGCATCCCAGCCGATCGTATAGCTCGTACAAGGAGTGTCCGCAGCATCAAAACCCCAGATCTTCCACCATGGTTGTCCCATGATTTTTCCACACAGGTCGTGCAAAGCAATATCCACAGAAGCCTTTGCGGCACAATTGCCCGGGGCAAGCCTGTCGACTTCGATCAAAATATCTTCCATACGGAAAGGGTCGTCAAATCGAGGCAGCACTTCAGCAGCCACACGCCTCAGAAACGCATCCACCGAAGCCTGCGACTCGCCAAGATATGGCGGCATTGAGGCTTCGCCGTAGCCCACAAGCCCCTGCCAGCGCAGCTGTGTCAGTATGATCGGAGTGCTGCTGCGCGTATTCGTCGAGATGCTGAAGCTATATTTGAGTTGCCCGGTAAAAGGCTGCCAGCTCAAAGCAAATGCGCCCTTGCTGCCGAAGCTGCCGC
>CALEJC010000060.1 GCA_937898205.1 uncultured Bacteroidales bacterium | reverse complement strand
GAATTTGAGAAATACTGCATCAGCGAGAACGTCGAAGTGACTTACGTTGCAGACGTTACCGACAGAGGCAGGATGAGGATGTTCTACAAGGGAGAGACCATAGCCGACCTCAGCCGCGAATTCATAGACAGTGCCGGCGCCAAGCATTATGCAAAGGCTGCCGTAGAGGCAGTCAGCGAGCAGACTCCATTTGCACAGCAGCCTGATGGCCAGACACTTGAAGAGAAGTTCTGCGATGTGCTTGGCAGCGCCAATGTGGCTTCGCAGAAGGGCTTGATAGAGATGTTTGACTCGACCATAGGACGCTCAACAGTGCTCATGCCTTATGGCGGTGCTCTGCAGACCACTGAGACTCAGGTATCTGTACAGAAGCTCCCTGTGGACGGCTTCACCAACACTGCCAGCATGATGGCATTTGGCTACAATCCATATATCAGCACCTGGAGTCCATATCATGGTGCGGCCTATGCGGTGGTTGAGGCTTGTGCCAAGGTCGTTGCAGCCGGTGGTGATTATTCGGGTATGAGATTTTCATATCAGGAGTACTTTGAGAGGATGACCTCAGATCCTCATTCTTGGGGTAAACCTCTTTCTGCCCTCTTGGGAGCACTCAAGATGCAGACCTCATTTGGACTTCCTTCAATCGGCGGTAAGGACTCTATGAGTGGCACATTTGAAAACATCAATGTCCCTCCGACCTTGATTGCATTTGGTGTGACTACAGTAGATGCACGCACAGTAATCTCTCCTGAACTCAAGTGGGAAGATAACAGACTCTATCTCATCAAGCACACAGCTAAGGCTAATCACATGCCTGATGTGGAGCAGCTCAAGGACAACTGGAGCTATGTAAACAGCGAGATTAAGTCAGGTAATATAGTTTCTGCCTATGCTCTTGGTTTTGGCGGAGTGGCAGAGGCTGTGTCAAAGATGGCATTTGGTAACCTTTTTGGTGTGGATATCAATGTCAGCGAGGAGGATCTCTTCAACTATAACTATGGTTCTATCTTGGTGGAGACTCAGGAAGAGCTCAATCATCCTTCTGCAATCCTTCTCGGCAAGGTAACCAATGGTGAGGACGGTATGCTCCATATCAATGGAGAGAAACTCTCTGTTGACAGATTGCTTGATGCCAATAAGGCAAGATACAACAAGGTATACCCTGACAGCTGCAGACCGGCTTTCTCTAAGTTGATTACCGCGTCTTGTGATGAGAGCTATGACAAGTCATTGAAGTATGCCGGTGGTCCTGTAGAGACACCTCTTGTATTTATCCCTGTATTCCCTGGCACCAACTGTGACTACGATACTGCCAAGGCATTTAGAAAGGCCGGTGCAGAAGTGAGATTTGGCGTGTTCCGCAACCTTACTGCAAGTGATGTCAACGACTCGATCGCACAGATGAAGAAAAACATCTCCGAGTGTCAGATCCTGGCGCTTGCAGGTGGCTTCTCTGCCGGAGATGAGCCTGACGGAAGCGGTAAATTCATCGCCAATGTCCTTAACAATAAAGATATAGCAGAGGAAGTCCATGCGCTTCTCGATCGTGGCGGTCTCATCCTTGGCATCTGTAATGGATTCCAGGCCCTTGTAAAGAGTGGTCTGCTTCCTTATGGCCGTCTTGGCATGGTTACCAAGGAGTCTCCGACTCTCTTCCGCAACGATATCAATCGTCACATCTCTCAGATGGTCACTACTCGCCTGGGCACAGTGCGTTCGCCTTGGCTCAGCGGTATGAACGTCGGAGATCTGCACACGATTGCTGTCAGTCATGGAGAAGGCAAGTTTGTAGTAAATGAGACTCTTGCAAAGCAGCTCTTTGACAACGGCCAGGTGGCATTCCAGTATGTCAATCCGTTTACAGAGGAAGTTACCAGTGAGTCTCCATACAATCCAAACGGCTCATTCTATGCGATTGAGGGCATTGTGAGTCCGACAGGACAGATCCTTGGTAAGATGGGACATACCGAGCGTTATGAGGATAACCTCTTTAAGAATATCAATGAGGAGCTTGAGCAGCCAATCTTTGATGCTGCCGTGCGCTACTTCAGAAGGAAATAATCAGTAATAGAATATTAATATTATGGAGAAACAGAGTTTGCTTTTTGATGGAAATGAAAAGCAGATTTATTCCACAGAAGACCCACACAAAGTAATCCTTCACTTCAAGGATGTGGCTTGTGTCTTCAACAATATCAAGCGTGCGGTGTTTCCACGCAAGGGTATTGTCACCAGTCAGATTTCTGCTCTGATCTTTGACTATCTCAATAAAAATGGGGTTTACACTCACTTTATTGAGCTTCAGTCTGAAAGAGAGCAGCTGTGCTACTCTACAGAGCTCATCCCTCTGGAGGTGGTTGTCAGAAACTATATTGCAGGCTCACTTGCTGACCGCCTCAATCTTGAGGTGGGTACAAAGCCGTCTTCTGTGATTATTGACCTTAATTATAATAGTGATGAGTTGGGTGATCCGCTTGTCAACGATACTCAGGTTCTGGCCCTCAATATTGTGAATAAGCAGGAGCTTGAAACCATCTATGAAGTTGCCTACAAAGTCAATGACCTGCTCACAAAGCTTTGCGATAAAGCTTCTTTGAAACTTGTGGATTTCAAGCTTGAGTTTGGTCGTGATGAAAATGGCAAGATAATCCTTATTGACGAGATCAGTCCGGATACATCACGTTTCTGGGATAAAGATACCAATGAGAGATTTGACAAAGACCGTTTCCGTCAGGACCTTGGCTACATCGTAGCTCACTATGAGGTGGTCTTGGAGAGACTTAAATCAATCAACGCATAAAACAACACAGAATATGGCAAAATCATATGAAAACGCAGGTGTAAACCTCGAAGCAGGATACGAAGTGGTACGTCGTATCAAGCAACACGTGGCTTCTACCAAGAGACAGGGCTCAATGGGCAATATCGGCTCTTTTGGAGGAATGTTTGATCTCTCGGCTCTTGGCATCAAGGAGCCTGTACTTGTGAGTGGTACAGATGGCGTGGGCACAAAGCTCAAGCTTGCATTTGCGATGGATAAGCACGATACAGTCGGTATCGATGCTGTTGCGATGTGTGTAAATGATGTCCTTGCTCAGGGTGCAGAGCCGCTGGTTTTCCTTGACTATGTGGCGATTGGTCATAATATTCCTGAGAAGGTGGAGGCAATTGTTGCCGGTGTCGCAGAAGGTTGCCGTCAGGCAGGTTGCGATCTTGTCGGTGGTGAAACTGCCGAGATGCCCGGTATGTATGAAAACGGCGAATATGACATCGCCGGCTATACTACAGGCGTGGTTGAGAAATCAAAGCTCATCGACGGTACAAAGGTTAAGGTAGGAGATGTGCTCGTGGGTATTGCATCGACAGGTGTGCACTCCAACGGATTCAGCCTTGTGCGCAAGATTGTTGCTGACAGCGGACATAAATATACTGATCCTATCCCTGAGTTTGGTGGTGAACTCCTTGGTAATGTGCTTCTTACTCCGACCCGTATATATGTAAAGCAGGTGCTTGACGTGATCCGCAATTGCGATGTGCACGGCATCTGTCATGTGACAGGCGGTGGTTTTGATGAAAACCTCCCACGCGTGCTTCGCCCTGGTCAGGGTATTGAAGTGAAGGAAGGCACTTGGGAGATCCTTCCTATCTTCCAGCTTCTTGAGAAGTGGGGCGGCGTGCCGCACAGAGAGATGTTTAATATCTACAACATGGGTGTGGGTATGGTTGTTGTGCTTGACGAGAGTGAGGCAGACAAGGCGATCGAGATCCTCAAGAGCCATGGTGAGAAGGCAAGCGTTATCGGTAGAGTTACAGATACTCCGGGTGTAAATATTATCTAAGAAATAAAAGTAAAAATAAATAATGAGAGCATTAGTTAGTGTGAGTGACAAGGCAGGACTTGTCCCATTTGTCAAAGGTCTCAAGGAGCTCGGTTGGGAAATTATCGCCACCGGCGGTACTCAGAAGCTTCTTGAGGAGAGTGGTGTAAAGACAATCGGCATCAGTGATGTGACAGGTTTTCCAGAGATCCTCGATGGCAGAGTCAAGACTTTGCATCCAAATGTGCATGGTGGTATCCTTGCAAGAAGAGAGCTTCCTGAGCACATGGCGACTCTCCAGAAGCAGGGCATAGAGACCATCGACCTCGTGTGCGTAAACCTCTATCCTTTCCGCCAGACCATCGCCAAGCCGGGCGTATCAATGGCAGACGCGATTGAAAACATCGACATCGGTGGCCCTTCAATGGTGAGAAGTGCAGCCAAAAACTGGAAAGATGTGACCATCATCTGCGACCCTAACGATTATGATACAGTCCTCGCAGAGCTCAAGGAGTCAGGCAAGACTTCAGACGAGACACGTCTTGCGCTTTCGGCAAAGGCCTACACCCACACAGCTCAGTATGATATGTGCATCGCTACATATATGAGGGAGAAGGCAGGCCTCAACGAGAAGCTCTTCCTTGAATACGACCTCAAGCAGAGCCTTCGCTATGGCGAGAACCCTCATCAGAGTGCAAAGTTCTATGCCACACTTGATAAGGTTCCTTTCTCTCTTGCGACTGCAGAGCAGCTCAATGGCAAGGAACTCTCATACAACAATATTCAGGACGCCAATGCCGCTCTCAATATCGTGCGCGAGTTTGATGCTCCGTTCTGTGTGGGTCTCAAGCACATGAATCCATGTGGCGCTGCCATCGGAACTGACGTTGTGGATGCCTGGAAGAAGGCCTACGAAGCAGACAAGGTCAGCATCTTTGGTGGAATCGTGGCTGTAAACAGAGAGGTAAACAAGGAGGTTGCAGAGCTCATGAAGCCGATCTTCCTTGAGATCATCATGGCTCCATCGTTTACAGACGAGGCTCTTGAAGTCCTCTGCACAAAGAAGAATCTCCGTCTTCTCAAGGTCGATATGAGCAAGGAAAACGGTGGCCACAATATGTATGTGAGCATGAATGGCGGCATCCTTGTGCAGGAGCAGGATATTGACACAAAGACAGTTGTTGCTGATATGTGTGTGACCGAGGCGAAGCCTTGCGAGGCTCAGCTCACTGACCTTGATTTTGCCTGGAGGATTGTCAAGCATGTGAAGTCCAACGCTATCGTAGTTGTCAAGGACGGTGCTACTCTCGGTGTCGGTGCCGGCCAGATGAACCGTGTCGGATCTGCCAAGATCGCTCTTGAGCAGGCTGCTGCTGCACTTGCAGAGGCTGGTAAGGACATAAAGGCTGAAGGCATTGTGCTTGGATCAGACGGATTCTTCCCATTTGACGATACTGTTACCCTCGCTGCCGAATATGGCGTAAAGGCCATCGTCCAGCCGGGCGGAAGCGTGCGCGATGAGGATTCTGTCAAGAAGGCCAATGAATGTGGCATCACTATGCTCTGCACAGGTGTTAGACATTTTAAGCATTAATCTGTCATGGAAACCATACTCTCTCTGCATGGTGTAAACCAATCCGAAAAAGACGGAGCAGGGACTATAAATATAACAAATGTATATATGAAGAAAGTTTTGGTAATCGGCGGCGGTGGCCGAGAGCATGCGATTGTGGATGCTCTCAGCCGTTCGCCTCAGGTGGAGAAGATATATTGTGCACCGGGCAATGCCGGTATCGCTGCACAGGCAGAGAATGTGCCGATTAAGGACACAGACGTCGCTGCACTCAAGGCTTTTGCCGTGGAGCATGCCATTGACCTCACTGTAGTGGGCCCGGAGGCGGCGCTTGCTGTGGGTGTGGTAGATGAATTCCGCGCTGCCGGCTTGAAGATCTTCGGACACACAAAGTCTGCAACCCGCATCGAGAGCAGTAAGGAGTTTGCCAAGGAACTGATGGTGAAATATGATGTTCCGACTGCAGGATATCAGAGCTTTTCTGACTATAAGGCTGCGCTTGAATATGTGTCATCTCGCCCACTTCCTGCTGTGCTCAAGTATGATGGACTTGCTGCCGGCAAGGGTGTGGTGATCGCAGAGACTCTTGAAGAGGCTGATGCCGCGCTCAAGAGCATGCTTTGCGACAGCACTTTCGGACAGGGAAAGGTTGTAGTAGAGGACTTCCTCACAGGTCCTGAGTTCTCATTTATGTGCTTTGTGGACGGGGAGAATGTCTATCCTATGCCTCTTGCACAGGACCATAAGCGAGCATACGACGGTGATAAGGGGCCGAATACAGGCGGAATGGGTGCCTACACCGGGCTTCCGTTTGTGACCGAGGAGGACAAGCAGTTTGCATTTGATAATATCCTTCGCAAGACGGCTTCTGCAATGGTTGCGGAAGGCTGCCCTCTCAGCGGTGTGCTCTATGGCGGTCTGATGAAGACTCCTCAGGGAGTGAAGGTCATTGAGTTCAATGCTCGTTTCGGCGACCCTGAGACAGAGGTGGTTCTTCCATTGATTCAAAGCGATATCTATAATATCTTCGAGGCGGTTGCGACTCAGTCCAAGCCGGCTTCTTTGGAGTGGAAGGATGCTGTGACAATGGGTGTTGTCCTTGCATCAAAAGGCTATCCCGGAAGTTACGATAAGGGCTATGAGATCGCCGGTGTGGAAAATGTCGATGCACAGATCTATCACATGGGTACCAAGACAGTGGATGGCAAGCTTCTCACTGCGGGCGGCCGTGTGATGATGGTAGTGTGTCAAGGCGAGACACTTGCCGCTGCTAAGGAAAAGGTCTATGCTGAGATCGCAAAGATTTCATGTGACAACCTCTTCTATCGCAGCGACATCGCACATTATGCCCTTCAGGCCAAGGTTATAGACGGTAAGGCTCTTTCTACCTCAATCAAGGATTCTGTCAAGGAAAGGGTGGTGGAGCTTGAGAAGAAATATGGTCGCAAGCCTTGCCTGACGGTTATTATCGTCGGCAGCAATCCTGCAAGTCAGGTCTATGTCCGCAATAAAGTGAAGTCCGCAGGATATGTGGGTATGGATTCGCGACTTATCACCATGAGTGAAGATGTGAGCGAAGCTGAGCTTCTCGCCAAGATTGAGGAGCTCAACAATGACCCGTCTGTGGATGGTATCCTTGTGCAGCTCCCACTGCCTAAGCACATCGACGAGACCAAGGTGATCTATGCGATCTCGCGCCAGAAGGATGTGGATGGCTTCCATATCCTCAATGTGGGTGGCTTGTGGCTCGGCGGAGAATGCATCAAGCCT
>CALEJC010000059.1 GCA_937898205.1 uncultured Bacteroidales bacterium | reverse complement strand
CCGGCACCGATGTTCACATCTGACAAGCCTGTGACTGCTCCTTTCCCTATCTTTGTAGTCGAAGGCACCAACAAACCGGGAGAAGAATATTTCGCGATCTGCAACGGAAAACTCTGCAAGATAAATGAGGAGATCGGTGAGGCTGTCAGCAGATATTTTGCTGGAATAGATGACCCGCAGTATGCAACCATCCAGCTTGAAGCAGATAAGGATGTGCCTGAGGAAATCATTGCCAAGGTTTCCGAACAGCTTAGAAAGGTTCAGTCATTGAAAGTCAGCAAAAGCATCACTGAAAGTAAGCCGGGCAAAATCGTCGTCCTGAAAGATGCGACCACAACTGTGACCTGGAGTGCAAACGGAGCATTTATTGAAGTAATCTATGATCCTGACGGGAGCCGGATCTACATCGACGGCGTCAGACATTCCATTGATGAAGTCGCCGAAGTAATCGGAGCTAAGAGAGAGTCGTCAGACAATCCCTATGATTTCACTGTACAGATCAAGGCTTCCTCAGACACCCCAATGGGAATCATTAACGACATCAAGCTCCAGCTCCGCAAATGCAAGGCCTTGAAAGTCAGATATGAAGGTCCTGAAAGCTCTGTGGCAAGATACTTGCCGCCGGCGCCAGACTCAGACATGTATACATCAGCAGAAGAAGCACTCCGTGCTGTCGATCGTAGAAATATCATCGTCATGAGAGTAAACGCTGCAGGTGAAATGTTTCTTGGGGATACTTATGTGAAAGGCAGTCTGCATGATGAGAAGCTATACAGAAAAGAAATAGCCAGACTTAAAGAACTGATCTCAAATCCTGAGGATAAAGCCGATTGCCCAGACCATGATATGAAGGAATTTCAGATGCCTGATGGCTCAAGCAGACAGATTAAAGTCAGCAATGGTATTATAACTTTCAGAAAAGATAGAGCTACCAGATATGAGGACTATGCCAAGGCTATGAATCTTATAACCACAGCCTACATGGAACTTCGAGAGGAATTGTCCGAAGAAGTCTTCGGAAGATCTCTTGCCGGACTTTCTGATGCTGAAATGCGTGTTGTTTACCAGGCAGTGCCGATGATTGTATCCGAAATAGATAAATTTTTATCTTAAAATTCTCCACTTTTATCTATAATTCATCTTGAGTTGAAGTTTTATTGTTATTTTAACATTTGATTTTGTTTTTATGGCATCTAAAACTTCAATTTACGAAAACATTATCTATGCATCCATCTGGATCGCCGCTTTTGTGTTCTCTTTTACTGTAGTAGGAGATGAAATCATCAGCGGTGATACCACTAAATGGGCTGATGTGCTGAAAGCGCTGAAAAAAATGATCCCTTTTATGGTGTCGTTTTTAATCCATGCCTATATATTAGTCCCACTTCTTCTGGACAGACGCAAGCATGTTCTCTACGTTATTGCCCTACTGCTTCTTGTCTTTTCTTTTACAGTCAATTCTCAAATAGAGACAAATAGAATGAGGCAAGAGTGGTATAAAGCCATGGTGGAGATGCGTCAAAACGATACTCTGCACAAGAAACCTCCGCAAAAGCTCAGGCCAAACATCCCTCCACCGATGCCGGAGTTGGATAAATCTCAAATCCGGCAGCTGAAGATAAGGCAGTTCTTTGTCTCCCCTACCTTCCTTGATATCGTTCTGCTTCTGCTCCTGTTGAGCGTAAATCTAGGTGTCAGATATTGTTTTTCTCGCAACGAGCATCAGAAGCGCATGAGTGCTCTTGAGCAGGAAGTGACCAGGACGGAACTGGAAAATCTGAAATCTCAGGTCAGTCCGCACTTTATAATGAATGTGCTTAATAATATTCACGGACTCATCGAGATGGATACGCAGAGGGCTCAGGAGATGGTATTGAAACTCTCTAAGATGATGCGGTATGTGCTTTATGATTGTTCGTCAGCCAAGATTGGTCTTGTCAAGGAAGTCGGTTTCATCAATAACTATGTACTGTTGATGAAGGACAGATATCCTGCAGATAAGCTCAAAATCAATCTTGACCTGCCGGATGCCGGCTCATGCGGCAACTATGATATTGCGCCGTTGATATTTGTCGTCTTCATTGAAAATGCCTTTAAGCACGGTATCAGCTTTACAGATGTCGATAATCTTCCGTTTATTGATGTTTCGGTAAAGATCAATAGTGATAAACTTCGCTTTGTCTGCAAAAACATCAACTATAGCAAGGGTGATACCGGCAGAATTCCAGGAATCGGCCTTAAAAACATTAAGCGTCGACTGGATGTCATATATGAACATAACTACCATTTAACCATAGATAACCAGTCTGACATATATTGTGTAGACCTAATTATTCCGTTGAATTATGATTATCAGATGTCTGGCAATAGATGATGAGCCGATCGCATTGGAAAAGCTCTCAAACTATATACAGAAGTTTCCTTATTTCAAGCTTGTTGCGGCTTGTTCGAGCTCGATAGAAGCTGTTTCTGTGCTTTCCAATCAGACTATTGATGTGATTTTTACAGACATCAATATGCCTGATGTCAATGGTCTTGACTTTATCTCATCGCTGAGCAATTGCCCATGTGTTGTGTTTATCACCGCATACCCTGAACATGCAATTGACAGTTATAAGGTCGGAGCCATAGATTATCTTTTAAAACCTTATAGTTTTGCAGATTTTCAGCGAGCCGCCGAAAGAGTCAGAATCCACTGCGAGAAGTTTAATAACACTTCTGTTTCCGGAAATACACAGGAAGAAGAATCGATCTTTGTGAAGATTGACTATAAGTGGACTCGTCTTAATATCAACTCTATCAAGTATATCCAAGCCTATGGAGACTACTTGAAATTGCACGTCCTAGACTCCCCGACCCCACATCTGATCCATTCTTCCATGACGCAGATATACAAGAGTTTGCCTTCATACTTTATGCAAGTACATCGCTCTTATGTGATCAATACAAAGCATATCCAGGAAGTCGGTAAAAGCAAACTCACAATGGATGGAGGAGCGGTGATACCGGTAGGAAATTCGTATAAGGAAAATGTTGTGTCATTTATTGAAAATCAGCTCACATTAAATAGAAATAATTGATAGATTGATATCAAATTTTTATTTTTGTAAAACCTTTTTGGGTAATAATCGTTCTGAAAGGAAGCGGCAATTCTATAAACGATAAGATGGTTAAAAAAGCTTGCCTAAACAAAAAACTGCCGCTTCCACTTCAGAAGATTGGTTATAGCGCAAAGGATTATTTGAATACTATTAACTAATAAATATTATTTACCATGAAAAAGTATTTTGCAGAATCAATCGGAACAGCGGTCCTCACGCTCCTTGGATGCGGCACTGCTGTCTTTGTGGGTTGTGGCACAGCAGCCGGAGTCGTAGGAACAGCAATCGCCTTTGGTCTTAGTGTCATTGCAATGGCCTATACGATCGGCTCGATCTCAGGTTGTCATATTAATCCGGCCATTACTCTTGGCGTTGCCCTCAGCGGACGTATGTCTTGGAAAGATGCCTGCGGCTACTGGGTCGGCCAAGTCCTTGGTGGCATTGTCGGTGCTGCGATTCTTTTTGCTATTGTCAGCGTGACCGGAGCTCCCGGAGCCATGGGTGTTCCTGCCGGTCTTGGTACAAATGGTGTGGCAAATGCAGGCGGTGCCTATGGTGCGCTCCTCGTAGAAGTTGTCGCTACCTTTATTTTTGTCCTTGTGGTGCTCGGTACAACTGATGAGAAGAAAGGTGCCGGAAATCTTGCCGGTCTTGCGATTGGTCTTACTCTCATCCTGATCCACCTTGTCTGCATCAATCTGACAGGAACTTCTGTTAATCCTGCCCGCTCAATCGGTCCTGCTATCTTTGTCGGTGGTCAGGCGCTCAGCGACCTTTGGGTATTTGTGGTTGGTCCTCTTGCAGGTGGCGCACTCGCTGCACTTGTCTGGAAATGCCTAGGAAAATAATAATCATATAATCATCATATCATGGAGAAAAGATTTACAAAAGATGAAGCAAACAAGAAACTATTTGGTGTTTGCGCTGGTGTTGCTAAGTATTTTAACATCGATGTTACTTTGGTAAGAATCGTATGGCTTGTGCTCGTGATTTGTGCAGGTGTCGGTCTTTTGGCCTACCTTATCGCTGCGCTTATTATGCCAAACGAATAATATGTATACAGAAAATAACGGATTCTACGTGGCCCACGGGCCAAATGGTCCAATCAGCATTGTAGGTAGCATGGCCAACCGCCATGGCCTTATTGCAGGAGCAACCGGTACTGGAAAGACTGTCACTCTGCAGGTCCTTGCAGAAACATTCAGCCAGGCCGGTGTGCCTTGTTTTATGGCAGATATGAAAGGCGATCTGTCCGGCATCAGCCAAACCGGTAAGATGAGCGGTTTCATCGAGAAACGCTGTGCTGAGTTTGGGATAGAAAATCCTCAGTTTGGACCTTGTCCTACTCGCATTTATGATGTCTTCGGCGAGCAAGGACATCCGATGCGCACCACTATCTCTGACATGGGGCCTCAGTTGCTCTCACGTCTTCTGGACCTTAATGAGGTGCAGTCAGGTGTGCTGGATATAGTTTTTAACGTAGCTGATGATAAGGGGCTGCTCCTGATCGATCTGAAGGATCTTCGTTCCATGCTTGCACACCTTTCTGAAAATGCGGATAAATACCGCAGCTACTACGGCAACATCTCCCCTGCCAGCATCGGTGCCATCCAGAGAGCAGTGCTCTCTCTGGAAAACCAAGGCGCAGATGCCTTCTTTGCAGAACCTGCATTTGACATCAATGACCTATTTGCTGTCAAAGACGGTAAAGGCGTTATGAGTGTGCTTGCCGCTGACAAATTGATGCTCAATCCGAAGCTGTATTCGAGCTTCCTTCTCTGGCTGCTCTCGGACATCTATGCGACACTTCCGGAAGTAGGCGATTGTGATAAGCCAAAGCTCGTCTTCTTCTTTGACGAGGCACATACGCTCTTTGCTGACACTTCTGATGCTCTTCAGGATAAGATCGAGCAGGTAATCCGCTTGATCAGAAGTAAAGGTGTGGGCGTATATTTTATCACCCAGAGCCCAACAGACATCCCTGATGTGATCCTTGGTCAGCTTGGCAACCGCATCCAGCATGCGCTTAGAGCCTTTACTCCAAAAGATCAGAAAGCAGTGCGTGCTGCCGCTCAGACATTCCGTCCCAATCCGGCCTTCAAGACTGAAGACGAGATCATGAACCTGGGCACTGGCGAAGCTCTCGTCAGCTTCCTTGATGAGAATGGTGCTCCCAGCGTTGTGGAGAAAGCGCGTATCCTCTTCCCTCTCAGCCAGATAGGTGCCATCACTGCCGGACAGAGACTTGACCTCCGCAATGATTCCGGCATGGCTGCCAAATATGACACCCGCATCGACAGAGAGTCGGCATTTGAGGTCTTGCTTGCAGAAGCAGAAGCCGCAGCTGAGGCTGAAGCCGAAGTTGAAGAAGAGGCTGCACCAAGCCGTCAGCGCAGGAAAAAGGACGATGCCGATGATTTTGCAGGCAGGGCTGCCAAGATTGGCGGAAGCGTATTTGCTGCTGCAGCAAGTGCAGCGATCACCAGTGTCACAAGAAGCATGGGCACAGCAGCTGCAAATGCCGTCACCGGCAAGAAAAGCAGAAGCACAAGCGGCAAGAGCATAGCAAATAAAGCTATTACCAATGCCACTTCGTCTGCCCTTCGCACTTTGACGCGCTCAATTTTGGGCAATCTCATTAAATAATCGATGATGAATTTCGGAAAAAGCACAAAAGTAATCATATCTATAGCGATGGCATTGGCATGCTGCGCGTGTGGAAACAAGAATAAAGAAGAAATCGCAGCAGAGGAAGTTCAGCAAGAACCGCCTCTGCTGGGTTTTTTCCCTGAGCAATTTAAAGCGGACACAAGTTTTGTAAAGAGCGGGGATACGTTTTCAGGCTTGATGAACAGGCTTGGTATGAGTGCGGCTGACGCATATAGGCTCAGCACACTATGCGACACGATCTTTGATTTGAGGAAGATGCGTGCCGGCAATCGCATCCACTCCTACTACACTACAGACAGCAGCAGGACCCTGAAATATGTGGTATATGACCATGATAAAGTGCGTTCTACCGTCTTCCAGACGTCGGACTCGCTCTGTCTGTGGAATGTAGCCAAGCCTCTCCAGAAAGAGCGTAAATTATCTGATGTGGTGATTACCAGCTCATTATGGAATGATATGATTGCTGCTGATGCTTCTCCGATGCTCATCATGAACCTGGCTGATATCTATCAATGGAGCATCAACTTCTTTGCTCTCCAGCCGGGGGACAGATTCCGTTTCATATATGATCAGAGTACCTGCGAAGGAGATGTGATCAGCATAGATACTGTGCATTTCAGTCTCTTTACGCCATCACAAGGAAGGCAGGTTGCTGCCGTGAGGTATGACAAAGGCGATGGCAGCTCCAACACCTATTGGGATAAAGGCGGAGAGAGCCTGAAGCGAATGTTCCTTAAGGCTCCTTTGAAGTACAATCGTGTGAGCAGCAGATTTTCCTATGCCCGCAAGCATCCTGTGACAGGCAAAATCAAAGCACACACAGCTGTTGATTATGCTGCTCCGACAGGAACTCCTGTCTACTCTATCGGTGACGGTACTGTCACTCTCAAAGGCTGGGACCCTACAGGAGGTGGTAATCGCATCCGCATCAAGCACATGCGTGGCTATGAGAGCTGCTATATGCACCTTTCTAAGTTTGCTCCCGGGATTGGTGTGGGCACTAGAGTAAGCCAAGGACAGCTCATCGGTTATGTCGGTGCTACCGGCACTGCCACAGGTCCTCACCTTGACTTCCGCATCTGGGAAAACGGTCGCCCTAT
>CALEJC010000058.1 GCA_937898205.1 uncultured Bacteroidales bacterium | reverse complement strand
GCGATCTCTGAACCCGGAGCCTTCTTCTGACCCACTGCAGGTACAAGAGCTGCATCTGCCTGAAGTTCGCCTTCAATCTTGATCTCAGGATCGATCTCCTTTGCAAGCTTAGTGGCCTCGATAACCTTATCAACCACCTCATGCTTAGCTGAGCCGAGTGTTGAGAACGAGAGCATAGCCACCTTAGGATCAGCAAATCCGGCCACACTCTTTGCAGTCTGAGCTGTGCAGACAGCGATCTGTGCGAGCTGAGAAGCGTCAGGCATAGGAGTAACAGCCACATCACCGATAACAAGGACGCCATCCTCGCCATACTCAGGAGTCTGAGTAATCATGAGCATCGCACCACTGACACAAGTGATGCCTGGAGAGCACTTGATGATCTGAAGAGCCGGTCTGAGAGTCTCACCTGTGGTTGAGAGTGCACCACTGATCTGTCCGTCAGCATCACCGCTCTTGATGATCAGACAGCCAAAATAAAGTGGATCAAGCACAAGCTGTGCAGCCTTCTCAGGAGTCATGCCTTTATTCTTGCGAAGTTCATAAAGAAGGTTTGCATATTCGGCAGTCTTCTCGCTGGTAGCAGGATCGATGATGGTAGCCTTGCCAATATTCTTCAGACCAAGCTTGTCTGCAAGAGCAAAGATTTCATCAGGATTGCCAATGAGGATAATGTCTGCGATATCGTCTGCAAGAGACCTATCAGCTGCGGTGAGAGTGCGCTCCTCGAGCGACTCAGGAAGCACGATGCGCTGTTTGTTTGACTTTGCGCGTGCAATAATGCTTTCAATAAGTGACATAGTGTTATTTCTAGATTTAGATTATTCTGTAACAACCATACAAATATAATAATTCTTCATGATTTTTAGTATCTTGCACTGAAAACTCAGAAACAAGATTCCAAATGAGAAAAATTTTCCTTACCATCGTCGTTTTACTCGGTTTCACCGCAGCCGTCAATGCACAAAACACAGCAGGCAACATGTCAAAGGCCATGGCAGACTGCTTCATCGACAGATTTCCTGATCCGGACATGATCCACTCATATAAATCCGCCAACACCATCTCCTGGCAGCCAGGTTATGTGATGTTTGCGCTCGAGCACGTGTGGCGCAACACCGGAGATATCCGATACTACAACTATATCAAGCGCTATATCGATCAGCATGTCGACGAAGAAGGAAACATCCGCCAGTTTACCCCTGACGCACTCGACCACTTCATCCCCGGATATGCCTGCCTTCTCGTGTATGAGCAGACAGGAGAGGCCAAATATGCCAAGGCAGCGGAAAAATTCCGCGAAGCGCTGAGGACCTACCCTCGCACCGAAGAAGGGATGTTTATCCACGGAGTGCGCATGCCTCAGGTGTGGATTGACGGCGTATACATGGGACAGATGTTTCTGCTCCGCTATGCCAAGACCATGGGACATCCGGAGGACTACGCCGAAGTAGTAAAACAGATCAAAGCAGTGGTCAAGCTTTGCGGCAGAGAAGACGGGCTGCTTGTGCACGCATGGGCGCCCAAAGGCACAGGCCGTTGGCCGGGAGACGGGCCTTCTCCTGAAGTCTGGAGCGAAGGACTGGGCTGGATTGCCGTACTGCTCGCAGACTGGTCGGACTGGATGCCTGCAGACACTCCGGGATATGATGACATCCTTGAAATCCTCAAAAATCTCTGCAAGGGTCTCAAAGGCTGTCAGGACAGCAGGACAGGTCTCTGGAGTCAGGTTGTCGACAAGCCATATGCCGAAGGCAACTGGAACGAGACCTCAGGCTCCGGCATGTTTACATATCTGCTCCAAAGAGCTATCGACAAAGGATTTATCCCTGCCGAAGAGTACCAGAGCGTAGTAGACAAGGCCTACGATGGACTTCTGAGCAAATGTATCCGCAACACCGACGGCTACTACAACCTCATAGACTGCAGCAGCATCGGCATCAAGCGCAACTATCAGGAATACATCTCGCAGCCGCGCGAGATCAGCACATTCTGCTCGTTTGCTTCGTTTATGCTTGGCACCGGAGCGGTCGAATGGCGCCGCGCCCACCCTGCAGGAAGCGTGCTCAGCAGCCCGTTCTACTGCTGCGACTACAGCCAGGGCAAGGTCATGAGGATGGAAGACGGAAAAGTGGTGTGGAAGCACGATGCTCCCCTGACCAACGACCTCTGGGTGCTGGACAACGGCAACATTCTCTTTACCACAGGCAAGGGCGTGCTTGAGCTCAATGCGCAGATGGATACGGTCTTCCACTATGAGTCACAGAGCAGCATCTTTGCCTGCCAGAGGCTTGATAACGGCAATACATTTATCGGCGAATGCAGCGGCGGCCGCCTGATTGAGGTCAGCCCTAAGGGCAAGGTGATCAAGGCCTTGAGCATCGTGCCACAAGGAGGCAAAGCCGATGACGGATATATTCGCAACGCGCGCAAGCTCAAAAACGGCAACTATCTCGTCGCCCACTATTCCGGACGCAAGGTCGTAGAATATGACCGCAGAGGCCGCATGATCTGGGAAGCCCCGGTGAGCGGAGGCGCACACTCGGTGGCCCGCACAGAGACAGGACACACAATCGTCGCAGCGACAGACAAAGACAAGAACCCTATGATCATAGAGTATAACAAGGACGGAGATATCGTCTGGACTCTTTCCAACTCCGACCTGAAGGGAGAGCCGCTCAAGTTTATGTCCGGATTCCAGTATCTTCCACAGAGCGACAGCTTTGTCTTAACCAACTGGCAAGGACACAAGATCAGCAGGAAAGGCCCTCACATCCTTCACGTCAGCAGGGACAAGAAGATACTTGAAAGTCTGGGAGACAACCCTGATATCGTGACCATATCTTCAATCTTCATCCCTGGCAGCAACAACGCAAAAGCAGTACACTGATCGAGTTCCGGATAGGCAATTAGCAAAAAATAGCTATATTTGCAGCTATAAGTAAAACCTTTTACTATATAAACTTTTACATTTCTATTTATGGAAAAATTTCAAATATCTGGAATACAGCAGATTGGAGTAGGAACCAAGGATTTCAGAGCATCGTGGGACTGGTTCATAGAGATGTTTGGCATCGACATCAAGATCCTCGAAGACGACACAGTTGCTGAAAGGATGCTCCCATATACAGGTGGATCCCCTCACAAAAGACACGCATGTATTGCAGCAAGCCTTCAGGGCGGCGGCGGATTTGAGATCTGGCAATACTCCCAGAGGACACCTCTGGACTGTCCGTTTGAAATATCTGTAGGA
>CALEJC010000057.1 GCA_937898205.1 uncultured Bacteroidales bacterium | reverse complement strand
CATCGATCACTATAACAGCGAGACAGACAAGGTGCGCAATCTGCTTCGTCGTGAGCTTGAGTGGATCAGAGCCACGCCCTGTGCCCGCACCGGCAAAGCCAAATATCGCATCAACGCATTCCACGACCTTGAGGACAGAGCGGCGATGGCCTACAAAACCAGCCAGATCAGCATGGAGGGAGTGGGCAGCGCTTCGCGACTGGGAAGCAAGATAATCAACTGCAAAGGAGTCAGTTACTATTGGGACACCCAATGTCTGCTCGACAACTTCAGCTACAACTTTCAGCGTTACGACAAGCTTGGCATAGTGGGACGCAACGGAGTGGGCAAATCCACCTTCCTTGATCTGCTGACCGGATCTCTTGAGGCAAGTGAGGGCTTTATCGACAGAGGCGAGTCCCTCGTGATCGGCTACTACAGGCAGGAGGGCATGGCGTTTGACGAGAGCCAGACCGTGCTTGAGACTGTTGCGGACACAAGATTGTTAAATCGTTTCCTTTTTGGTCATGATATGTTTAACAATCGCATCTCAAGACTCTCGGGAGGAGAGAAAAGACGACTCTACCTGCTCATCATCCTGATGAAGAACCCAAATCTTCTTATTCTTGACGAGCCGACCAACGATCTTGACATCATCACCCTCAATATACTTGAGGAGTACCTGAAGGAGTTTGGAGGAAGCCTGATTATTGTCAGCCACGACCGACATTTCCTTGACAGGGTCGTAGACCATCTTTTTGTATTCTGCGGAGAGGGCAAGATAAAGGATTTTGTGGGCAAGTTCAGCGAATACCGCTCTTATATCAAAGATGTCGAGGCAGAGCAGAAGAGAGAGAAGGCAGCAGCTTCTGCAGCCGCCAAGCCCAAGCCAGCAGTGCAGCCGCAACAGGCTGACAAGCCCAAAAAGCTCTCATATAAGGAGAAGCGGGAGATGGAGATGATAGAGACCACTCTACCTGAGCTTGAGACAGAAAAGTCAGAGTTGGAGGCGGCCCTTAGCTCAGGGACTCTTGACTATACTGCTCTCCAAAAAGCATCGGAGCGCATCGAAGAGATCATCGCAAAAATAGATGAGCTCGAAACCAGGTGGCTCGAGCTCAATCCATAATCTTTATTATTTATTACTCCGGTTTATAGGAATCCTTCAGTGACACTGTCTTGTTGAAGATTACCTTGTCTTCGGTTGAGTCAGCATCCTTGATGTAGTAGCCTGTGCGCTCAAACTGCACTGCGATGCCTGAGTCATCTGTTATGAGTGCAGGCTCTGCATAGGCCTTGCCGAGAGTGAGGGATTCCGGGTTAAGGAAGTCCTTGTAGTCCTTATCCTCAGGCACCTGGCTCATGTCAGCAAGTGTGAAGAGTCGGTCGTAGTTGCGGAGTTCGATCTCCTTGGCGTGAGCTGTCGACACCCAGTGGATTGTGCCTTTGACACTGCGCCATTCGCCTGCACCAGGCTTGGTTGTCGGGTCGTATGTGCACTCGAGCTCGACCACATTGCCGGCTTCGTCTTTGATAACCTTCTCACACTTGATGATATAGGTATATTTGAGTCTCACCTCTCCCTCCGGTTTGAGACGGAAGAACTTCTTAGGAGCATCCTCCATGAAGTCCGCTCTTTCGATGAGGAGCTCGCCTGTAAACGGCACCTTCCTGCTCTCTCCCTCCGGCTCTGCAGGATTGAGAGGACAGTCAAACCACTCTACCTGACCTTCAGGCCAGTTGGTGATGGTGAGCTTGATCGGATCCTGTACTACCATATAGCGACGCGCTCTTGCGTTGAGGTCCTGACGCACACACCACTCAAGAAGCTGGATATCCATCAGCTGGTCTCTCTTTGAAACACCGATCTTCTCGCAGAACATCTTGAGACTCTCAGGAGTATAACCTCTTCTGCGCACACCACAGAGTGTCGGCATGCGAGGGTCGTCCCAACCTGCCACCAAGCCCTTCTGCACAAGCTCAAGAAGCTTCCTCTTTGACATGAGGGTATATGTGAGGTTTAGACGGGCAAACTCGTACTGGTGAGACGGATAGATCTCAAGAACCTTGATAAACCAGTCATAAAGCGGACGGTGGATCTCAAATTCCAGCGTACAGATGGAGTGGGTAATACCTTCGATGGCATCTTCCAGCGGGTGAGCAAAGTCATACAGCGGAT
>CALEJC010000056.1 GCA_937898205.1 uncultured Bacteroidales bacterium | reverse complement strand
AGCCACGAACAACGTGGGTGACACCCATAAGGTGGTCGTCGATAACGTGGCAGAAGTTATAGGTGGGATAACCGTCAGCCTTCATAAGGATCTGGTCCTGCAGCTCCTCAGATACAAACTCAAGATTGACACGCGCACTCTCATAGGATGGATTGAGTTTCAGCGCTCTCTCGTAGTTGAGCACAGCCTGAGCCACATCGCCATTTTTATAGTGGGCATTGCCGAGATTGTAGTATAGCTCCTCGCTGGACACACCGCTCTCTATCACTGCCTCCCAAGAAGCAATCGCCTGCCCAAATGCAGCCTGCTCATAGGCGCTCACTCCATCATACCAAAGCGAATCCGCTCTCTGGGCAGAGGCGCTGAAGCCTGTGCCAAGCATCAACATTATTGCAATTACAGAAGCTGCGGCACTACCGCCCTTGTTTTTACGTTTCATGCTACTCTCTATTGTAGAAATGCTTGATACTGCCTGATCATAATGTGCGCTCATCGCTTCTCTGCCGGCGTCCGGGGCATAACGGGCAAATTCGCAAGCGGCAAGAAGGTCTACAAACTCCGCGCAGCTCTTCTCCTCCGCACCTGCTTCAAGCAGAGCCGCGGCAATGTTTTCCTTGCTCATATCGGCAGCATCCATATTGAATTTGTCCGAAATATATCCGAGGAGTGCACGATGAAGCTCCTCATAGAATGCTGTATAGAGGCCTTTTTTGAGGAACGAGCCTGCCTGCGACAAGCGTGCGGAGGCCATCTTCACCGCTCCTCTGTGCTTGCGGCCGACCACGTCTGCCCTACGCTCATCCATATAGCCCAGGACAAAGTAGACTGCCACACCTAAGCCTATAATCAAAGCCACCAGAATCCAGAACAGGCCGGAACCCACAAAGAAAGAACCTTCCTTTCCGAGAGACGGAAGCGGCGTTGTGATGTAACGGATATCAGTGCCCAGATCTCTCACACCCTTTTTCTGCACAGGAGCCACGATCTGACCCGCGTTGGAAACACTTGCGCCGGACTCTGACTTCGCCACATTGAGTGAGAGCTCACCGAACGAGAGGCTCACATATTTGCGGCTGTTGATGTCGTAGTAGCTATATTCTATAGGGCCTATCACAAACTCTCCGTGGCTGCGAGGAATAAACGGATATTCAAAAGTCTTTCCACCAGGAATATCTGCTGTCTTCACGTCATATACTTCAAAGTCCGGAGGGAAATTGACTACCGGAGCTTCCAGCAAAGTCACATTGCCGCGTCCCTTGACTGTCAGTTTGAGTGACGCTGCATCGTGTGTCTTGAGAGAATCCTTTGTCAAAGCTGCCGACATAGTAAACTCGCCCACACCGCCGCCAAAACTAGCAGGCGCGCCCGCCGGCAAAGCATTGACCTTGATCTTTGTTGCCGGTGTGGTCACACGTTTGCGGATGGTCTGATAGTCATCCTGGAAGAAGCTGTCAAAGATGCTTCCGGTCGAGCTGCGGGGAACCCTGATATTGACAAGAACCACGAGTTCTGCAGGATCTATGGTGACCTCGCCTGCCTTCTGAGGCACAAGGCTCCAACGACGGAGCACAGCAGAGTTGTAGATCTTATCATCTACATTTTCTCTCTGGAATTCGATATTTGTAGGTGCTTCAATCTCCTGACTCCAGAAAGAGTTGAACTCAGGGAACTTGGCATTTTCAAAACCGGCTATATTGACTCTTTGATAGAGCTTAAGCGTGGCTGTGATGGTTTCTCCGACCATCACATTGGTCTTGCTGAAGCTGAGCCTCATAAAGAGGTCCTCTGAAGAGACCTGGCCTGTCTGTGCACTGGTTGACGACGAGTTGCCGGACGAAGAACCCGCCGATGATGCAGACGAGCCATCGCTCACAACTTCTATAGTAGGGACTTCGGAGCTGATGGTCTCTCCTTTTACCTTGGCGGTTGCCACCGCAAGACGGAAAGTACCGGTGCTCTTAGGCATCAGGATATAGGTATAGGTGGTCTGGACAGTATGGCTCCGCTGACCATTGATATTACTATATGATGAAGTCTTGCCTTTCTGCGGTCCCCATACGAGCTGGAAGTCATTGCCTGCATCCCAGGTAAAGTCCTTGACCTCATCATCGCCGGTAATTACGAAGGTTACATTAAACTGCTCCCCCACACCCACAAGATTTGGGGCTTTTACCTTGATAGTATTTTGAGCACAAAGTGCCAGACTTATAAAAACTGCACAGAGTATGGATAATAATCTTTTCATTACCAATTCTTTTCTTTCTGTTGAGACTGGAGCAACGCAGCCTTCTCCTTATTTACTTTATCCTGTGTTTCTTTTTCCTTTGCCTGGATGGCTCTCAGCATCTGCTGAGCCTGCTGTTTTGATATCTGATTGTCAGGATTCTGCTGAGCTTGCTGATTTTGATCCTGCTGATTCTGATCTTGTTGATCGTTGTTTTGCTGCTGGTCATTATTCTGATCCTGCTGATCCTGGTTCTGGTCCTGGTTCTGCTGATCATCATTCTGATTCTGGTCCTGATTCTGATCTTGTTGCTGCTGTTGCTGCTGTTGCTGCTGGTCCTTCAGCTTCTCCTTGGCATAGATATAACTCTCTTTTGCTGTCAGGTCTTCCGGATCTATCAGAAGGCTCTGCTTGAACGCCTGGACTGCAGAAGCATAATCCTCCATCTGCAAAGCGGCATTACCCATATTATAATGTATCTGGGACAAATCGCTCTGCTCACCGATAGCCTTGAGCTGCTCGGCTGCACCTTCGTAGTCCTTCTGGGCATACAATGCAGACGCCAGATTGTAATTGGAAGCAAGTGACAGCGAGTCTTTTACCAGAGCTTTCAGATAACTGATCTCCGCTTCCCTGTACTCTCCTTTTTTATATTTACGGTTACCTGCACGGCCATCCCTCTTGTCATTCTGGGCAGAGAGAGACAAGCATAACGCAAGCATTGTAATAGTCAAAAACAACTTTCTCATTTAAACAGCCTCCATTTTGGACGTCTATCTCCGATGAGCATTTCTAAAACTAGCAGGATAAATGCCAAGCCGAAGAAATACATATACTGCTCATCATATTCCTCAAAAACAACAGAGTTGAAGCGCTCGTCTTCCATCCTCTGGATCTCATCGATAATCGGATTAAGACCAAACTCTTCGTTGCCTGCATGCACATAGGCTCCTTTTCCTGCAGCTGCAACCTTGGTCAAGGTTTCTTCGTTGAGCCTTGTGACAACTATCTCGCCCCTCTGGTCACGCAACAGCTCTCCATCCATCGGGATAGGCTGACCATGAAGAGAGCCGACACCGATGGTATAGACTCTTATTCCGGTCTCGGCAACGGTCTTTGCCGCCTCCACTGCATCATCCTCATGATTCTCTCCATCGGTAATCACGATGATCGCACGGCTCTTCTCGCTTTGTATGCTGAAACTTCTGGCCGCAGTCAGGATTGCATCACCGATGGCCGTACCCTGCACAGGGACACTATGAGTGTCTATAGTGTTGAGAAACATCTTGGCCGACACATAGTCAGTAGTGATCGGAAGCTGCACAAATGAGCTTCCGGCAAAGATGATCAGACCTATTCTGTCTCCGTCAAGGCGGTCAACGAGTCGGGAAATAGCCAATTTGGCTCTGGAAAGCCTGTCAGGCGAATAATCCTCGGCCAACATCGAGTTGGACACGTCCAGACAGATCATCAGCTCCGCACCCCTGGTCTCCCTCTCTGCCAGCTTGGCACCTATCTGAGGTCGGGCGAGTCCGATCACAAACAGCCAGAAGGCGATGCAGAAAAGAATAATCCTCCACCAGCGCTTTGACCCCGAGTAGGAAGGCATCAGTTCCTTTACCAATGCCTCTTCGCCGAAACGGCGAATGCGCACGCGACGCATATACTGCATAAAGCCAAATCCTACCAGGATCAGCGGCACCAGCAGCAATAGCCACAAGAATATCGGTTCAGCGAAATATAGCATTATGGTAATCTTCTAATTAAAAGTCTTACAATGAGTTCCAGCAGCAGACAAGCGAGAGCTGCAAGAGCATATCCTCCAAAAAGCTCTTTATAGATAGGGAAGCTGTCCACTGTAGTGCGAGCAGTCTCCATCTTATTGATCTCCGAGTAGATCTCAGCGAGCTTGGTGTTGTCTGTCGCTCTAAAATATCGTCCGCCGGTAGTCTGTGCTACCTCCTTCAGGAGTTCTTCATCAATCTCCACCTTGACGTCCTGAACCTCAACTCCCCATGGTGTCATCACAGGATATGGAGCCGTGCCGTTGGCACCTACTCCGATGGTATAGACTCTGACTCCGTAGGTCTTGGCGATTTCGGCGGCGGTCAAAGGTGCGACCTCTCCGCTGTTGTTTACACCGTCTGTAAGAAGGATCACGACGCGGCTGGGAGCATCGGAATCCATCATTCGTGCAACTGCGGTGGCGAGACCGTTGCCGATAGCTGTACCGTCCTCAATGAGGTCTGTCTGCACTTCCTTCATCAGGTTGATGAGCGAAGCTCTGTCGGTAGTGAGCGGGCACTGAGTGTAGCTCTCTCCGGCAAACACCACGATTCCCATCCTGTCAGAAGGTCTCTGCGCGATGAATTCGATCGCGATATCTTTTGCCGCATTGATGCGGTCAGGCTTGAAATCTCTCGCGAGCATACTCGTTGAGACATCCATAGCAAGAACAATATCAATACCCTCTGTATCAATGGATTCCATCTGGCTTGACGAGCGAGGACGAGCCACGGCAATAACGATAAGACACAGAGCCGCGATGCGGAGCACAAACGGCACATGTCTCAGAATATGGAAAAAGCTGAAGCCTGTCCTGGTCCAAGGGTACAAAACCGATACCCTGAGGTGAGGCTTGCGCTCAGTGAGTTCAAGATAGAGATAGTGCGCCACCAAGAGCAGTGGCACAATCAGAAGCCAAAGAAGTTTAGGATACTCAAAGAACATCTTCTTTCTGCTCCTCCTCAAGCTCCAATTGGTAGGTATTCATCACAAACTTGACAGCCAGAGGCAATGCCTTTGACGCTTCCTCCTGAGATGTGGTCATCTTGGCAAACTTCACAAAGTCAGCTGTTTCAAAGAGTTCTTTCATCTCATTATACAGCTCGGGCGTGAGGCTGCTTTCTGATTTGAGAGCATCAAACAACTCGGCTGATGTCATCTCGGGAGCATCGATAGAATACCTGTCATCGATATAATTTTTCAGGACATCAGTAATGCCCGAATAGTAGGCTTTCTGCTTCTCCGGAGCCCAATATTTCTCTCCCCTGAACTTGTCAAGTCCTCTGAGGGCCACGATGTATGATGACTCCTTGGTCTTAGCCTCGGTCTCCTTGGATCCACGACGGATAATCAGCCATACGACCAGAAAAACCAGTCCGGCAAAAGCCAGAACACCCACACACCAAGGCCAGACTTCATCAAAAGTCACAGGATATTTCATCTGATCCTTGAGCGGATAGACCTCAAATGTCGCAGTATCGACAGGCATGGTCTTGGCTTCGAAGCTCTGGGCCTCAAACAACAAAGTGTCCAGCACACCCTTGCGCAATCGCGCCACAGCTATATCCGGAAGATGATAGTTGCCCTCTTCAAACGGAGCTATCAGGATGCTGGCCTTCATGTTGAAGTGAGTCTTGGTCTGAGAGAGCGTATCTATGGCCCAGTTTCTCACCAAAGCAAGTGTATCACCATCGAGGGCGCTGAAATCCTGAAACCCAAACTGGGTTCCAAGCTCCACACTATCAAGAGTGAAACCATATTCCAACTGATCTGCAATGAGTATCGAGTCCCTTTGCTGCCTTGGCTCAATAAAAGCCTGGCCGCGAGGAACCAGCTGCAACATCACTGTCAGTATGACTACAATAAATTTCATCGTTTATTAAACAGTGCCATCAAGGCCTTGACATAGTCTTGGTCCGTGGCGATGGAAACATTGTCAATTTTATACTTGTTCAGGAGCTTAGTCTCCTTGTCCTGCGCGGCAGAGAACCAGTTTTCGTAGGCCACACGCACCTTGCGGCTGGATGTATTAATCCATGCAGACTGCCCTGTTTCGCTGTCTTTTGCGTGCACCAGGCCGACGTTTGGAATGCTCTTCTCGCGAGGGTCATAGACTTTGATCACACTGAGATCATGACGGTTGCTCACCACTTTAAGCGCATCCTCATACTTCGGTGTGCCGTTCTCATCCATATCCAGCATATCGCTGAGCAGGAAAGAAGTGCACTTCTTCTTGAGCGCATTGGTCAGAAAACGCAACGCGGCCGAGATATCGGTGCCGTCAGAAGTCGGCTGGAGCTCAAGCATCTCGCGAATGATGTGCAGAAGCTGTGTGCGGCCCTTGCCCGGTGCGATGAACTTCTCTACATGGTCAGAGAAGAAAAGAGCACCGACTTTGTCGTTGTTGAGGATGGCGCTGTAGGCCAGAACTGCCGCAATCTCGGCGAGCTTCTCGCGCTTGATGGTCGATTGGGTTCCAAACAGGCCCGAACGGCTCACATCCACAAGCAGCACGACGGTCAATTCGCGCTCTTCTTCAAAGACTTTGACGTGAGGGACACCCTGGCGCGCAGTGACGTTCCAATCCATCGAACGCACATCGTCACCCCATTGGTACTCTCTCACTTCGCTGAATGCCATACCACGCCCCTTAAAGGCCGAGTGATACTCTCCGGCAAATATCTGGTGGGAGAGAGCCTTGGTCTTTATCTCGATCTTTCTGATCTTCTTGAGAAGGTCGCTTGTACTATGGGACGATAACGGCATTGATGATCTGCTCTATAATCTGCTCAGGAACAACATTTTCTGCTTCTGCTTCATAGGTCAGGCCGATGCGGTGACGGAGCACCTGCGGGCACACTGCCCTCACATCCTCAGGGATGACGTAGCCTCTGCGCTTGATGAAGGCATAGGCCTTGGCGGCCATGGAAAGGCTGATGCTCGCACGTGGCGAGGCGCCATAGGAGATGAAGTTCTTGATGTGGCTGAGGCCATAATCATCCGGTGTGCGGGTCGCATAGACGATATCTACGATATAGCGCTCGATCTTCTCGTCCATATAGACTTCTCTGACGATCTCTCTTGCGCGGACGATATCCTCCGGAGAAACAACCTTGCTTGCCTTAGGGAAAACGCCGCTGTTGTTCATGCGGATGATGAGCTTTTCCTCCTCCTTCTTAGGATAGTCCACAAGCACCTTGAGCATAAAACGGTCGACCTGAGCTTCAGGAAGCGGATATGTTCCCTCCTGCTCGATAGGGTTCTGGGTTGCCATCACAAGAAACGGCTGAGGAAGCTGATATGTCTGGTCGCCAAGAGTCACCTGACGCTCCTGCATTGCTTCAAGCAACGCCGACTGCACCTTGGCAGGAGCACGGTTGATCTCATCGGCAAGCACGAAGTTGGCAAAGATAGGTCCTTTGTGCACCTCAAACTGCTCCTTCTTCTGCGAATAGATGAGTGTACCTGTCACATCGGCAGGAAGCAGATCGGGAGTAAACTGCACTCGGCTGAACTTTGCATCGATAGCCTGAGCAAGAGTGCTGATGGCGAGGGTCTTTGCAAGACCCGGAAGACCTTCGAGAAGGATGTGTCCGCCGGCAAGCATTGCAATCATAAGATTTTCCACGAGAGACTTCTGTCCGACGATGACTTTGCCCATCTCAAGCGAAAGGAGGTCAACAAATGCACTTTCTTTCTGTATACGTTCGTTGAGTTCCTTAATGTTAACTGTATCCATATAATTTTGTTATTTTTGTCGCAGTTATGCGTTATTTCATCAATCTTTCCTATTGCGGCGCGCCGTATAACGGATGGCAGTCTCAGGCCAATGCTCCGAGTGTCCAGGAGACCCTGGAGCGGGCATTATCAACTCTTCTGCGAGAAGAAATCAAAATAACCGGAGCAGGCCGCACAGACACAGGTGTCAATGCAATCGGCTACACGGCTCATTTTGATGCCGCAGGCGAGTTCAACTGCGCGCACGTTGGCTACAAATTAAATGCCATGCTACCGCCATCAGTGGTCATACACGAGCTTTTCCCTGTCTCGCACGACGCGCACGCGCGCTTCTGCGCAATAAACCGCGAATATACATATTTTCTGCATAGAGTCAAAGACCCGTTCCTTAACGCATACTCATATCTCTATGCCTACCCCGAGCTGGATTTTGACCTGATGAACAAAGCCGCAGAGTCGCTTTTGGGCACTCACGACTTCCGCTGTTTTGAGAAAAGCGGCGCCGACAACAAGACATCCATCTGCACCATCAGCAAGGCTCACTGGGAGAGCTACATCCCGTCTCCGTGTGCCTGGCCGCAAAGAGCGGAGAATGAGCCACTTTACTGGAGATTCCATATCGGCGCAGACCGCTTCCTGAGAAACATGGTCCGCGCTGTCGTGGGGACCCTTCTGGAGGTCGGAAGAGGCAAGAGAAGTCCGGAAGACTTCGACTCTCTGATCCTCCCTGCCGACTATAGCCTCAACCACCCTGAAGACAACAACTCAAGGCGCAGTCTTGCAGGCGAATCCGTGCCCGGAGAAGCACTGTTTTTGACCAAAGTTGATTATTAAGAAAGCACTTGAATACTAAGCAAATTTTGTCTATCTTTGCAACTTAGCTTAATTTAGATGTAATATGCTTTATTCATTGCTTCAGACAGAAATTTCCGAGATTGCTGCTGCCCCTGTGCAGCAGGAGATGTCCTTTTCTCTCATCGAGATGGCCTCAAAGGGCGGTGTATTGATGATTGTACTGCTCGTCCTCTCGATTATTGCCATCTATATCTTCGGCCAGAAATGGTGGTCAATCCGCCAGGCCGGCAAGATCGACAAGGACTTCATGATGGATATCAGAGACTATATCCACGAAGGCAAGATCAAATCAGCCAAGACTTTATGTTCAAAATATGACTCGCCGATCGCGAGGATGGTAGAGACCGCACTCGCCCGCTTGGGCAAGCCGCTCACAGACATCCAGGCTGCAGTGGAAAATGTCGGCAACGTTGAGGTGGCCCGTCTGGAAAAAGGCCTTCCTTACCTTGCAACCATCGCCGGTGGAGCTCCGATGATCGGATTCCTTGGCACGGTTATAGGCATGGTCCAGGCATTCTTCAACATGTCTCAGGCCGGCAACAATATCGACATCACCCTTCTTTCTGGCGGTATCTATACTGCGATGATCACAACTGTGGGTGGTCTTGTTGTGGGTATCCTCGCCTACTTCGGCTACAACTTCCTCACAGCCAAGATTTCCGCTCTTGTATACTCTATGGAGAGCGCAACAATCAAGCTCCTTGATGCATTGAGCGAAGAAGAAAACAACACTGACAACAAGGAGTAAGATGGCACTTAAAAGAATAACAAAGGCAGATCCTTCATTCTCGATGTCTTCTATGACGGACATCGTGTTTCTGCTGCTCATATTCTTCCTCGTCACCTCTACTCTGGTAAACCCTAACGCCCTCAAGCTTCTCCTTCCTAAGAGCACAGGCCAGGTGGGCGCAAAGGCCACAGTGAGCGTGTCCATCAAGGACTGGGGTGAGGACAGATTTACCTACCACATCAATGGAGATGAGGCTCCTATCCCGCTTTCTGAGGTAGAAAACGAGATTATCGGCCTGCTTCAGACAGAAGAAGATCCTACATTCTCGATATATTCGGACGAGACCGTCCCTATCAAGGAGATTGTGGGCATAATGAATATAGCAAAACGCAACCATTATAAGGTGATATTGGCAACACAGGCTGAGTGATGGATACACACAACAGGAAACTCCAGCAGATGACCGAGCAGAAGGCCAAGATAACCGGTGTCGTGATGACACTGGCACTGCATTTGCTCGCTCTGGGACTCGTTTCCTTTACCGGATTGAAGTATATCTATCCACCACCTGCAGAGCAGAGTGTCCTCATCGATTTTTCAGAAGATGTGCAACCTGTCGTTCAGGAATTGAGAGGCCGTGAACCTCAGGCAGAAGAGATCAACAGAGAGGAGGAAGTCCGACTTGCCCAGAAGAGCCAGTCTCCGATTGAGGCGGACAGAGAAAACCTCACTCCTGAGACAGAACCCGATGATTTTGGAGATGTAGAGACCCCTAGCCCTGAACCCGAGCCTGAGAAGCCGAAGCTCGACCCTAGAGCGGCTTTCCCTGGGATGGCAAAGAAGGACACAAGCCTCACTGCTGCACACGCAGCATCTGAGAGCTCAGATAAATTCAAGGCAGGACAAGCCGACGGCAACACCATCAGAGGCAGAGCCGATGGCAAGCCCAATGCCCACGTCAAGGGACGCAACACCGTGGGCAATATCCCACATCCCGCTTATAACGTACAGGAAAGCGGTGTAGTAGTAGTGAATATTTGGGTGGACAACTACGGCAACGTAGTCAAGGCCGTGCCGGGAGGTGACGGCACCACCGTATTAGACAAGACCCTCTATGCAGCTGCAAGAAAGGCGGCAATGGAAACACATTTCAACATGAACGCCGACGCTCCGGCAATGCAGGAGGGAACAATAACTTATTATTTTAATCTCAAGTAGTGATGGACCAGTTTACAAAAGAAGGTCGTAAACTTAGACCAAGAAAAACTCGTGAGCAGTCAAGCTCATTTGAAAAAGTAGAATACCGCAGCGAAGGTCGCAGCAGTCATGGCGAAGGCCGTAGCAGCTACGGAGAGCACCGCTCTAGCTTCGGCGAAGGTCGTCCTAGACGCACAGAAGGCCGCAGCAGCTATGGTGAGGGTCGCAGCAGCCGTGGCGAGAGCCGTGGCAACTATGGCGAGGGTCGCCCTAGACGCACAGAAGGTCGCAGCAGCTATGGCGAAGGTCGCGGCAACTATGGTGAGCGCCGCATAGGCTTCGGCGAAGGTCGTAGTGCTCGTCCGCAAGGCGGCAGAGGTGGAGCAAGGCCGGGCGCCTCAAAAGGAGGATTCTCCAAGGGAGGTTTCTCTAAAGGCGGACAGAAGGCAGGTGGCCATCAGGGTCGCCGTCCGGGTGCACAGCAGGCATTTGGCAAGAGCTCTTATGAGGGCATCAATCGCATGATCAACCGCAGACCTGTGGTCAAGGATCAGGAAGGTGTTGAGGATTACATCTCACCTATCAGAGACGAGGTGCGTCTCAACAAGTTTATCGCCAACTCAGGAGTGTGCTCCCGCAGAGAGGCAGACACCCTCATTCAGGCCGGCGTAGTGACTGTCAATGGCCAGGTCGTAACAGAGCTTGGCACCAAAGTCAACATCCACACTGATGACATCCGTTTCAACGGTGAGAGACTCAAAGGCGAAGACAAAGTCTATATCATCATGAACAAGCCTAAGGGTTATGTCACCACAGCAAGCGATCCTCATGCAGAGAAGACCGTAATGGATCTCATCAAGAACTGCCCGGTGAGAGTATATCCTGTGGGTCGTCTTGATAAAAACACAACCGGTGTGTTGATGCTCACCAACGACGGAGAGATCGCTGAGAGACTCACCCATCCTTCGTTTGACAAGAAAAAGATTTATCAGGTCCTCCTTGACAAACCACTCAAGGAAGAAGACTATAACACCATCCTAAGCGGCATCACACTCGCGGACGGAGTAGTAAAGGCAGATGAGCTTGAGTTCATCGACCCTGGCGACAAGAGCAAGATCGGCATTGAGATCCACTCCGGCAAAAACCGTGTGGTGCGCCGTATCTTCGAGTCCCTCGGCTACAGCGTCAAGGCTCTTGACCGCGTCTACTTTGCAGGCCTCACCAAGCAGGGTCTCAAGAAGGGCGAGTGGAGATTCCTCAAGACAGGAGAGATCAACATTCTCAAAATGGGGGCATACGTATAATGGCTCACCGTTCTGGATTTGTAAATATTATCGGTAACCCTAATGTCGGGAAGTCCACTTTGATGAATGCATTGGTGGGCGAGAAGCTTAGTATCGTCACCGCCAAGGCACAGACCACCCGACATAGGATTATGGGCATCGTCAACGGAGAAGACTGGCAGATCGTCTACTCCGACACTCCCGGTATCCTCAAGCCAAACTACAGACTTCAGCAAAACATGATGAAGTTTGTCGATGGAGCTATCGGCGATGCAGATATCATTCTTTATGTCACAGACACTGTTGAAACTGCCGACAAAAATGGAGAATATGTCGAGAAGCTATCTCGCATCGACTGTCCTGTCGTGGTGGTTATCAACAAGATAGACATCAGCGACCAGTCGTCCGTTGTCACCTTGATGGACTACTGGAAACAGCAGCTCCCTAAGGCAAGCATCATCCCTGCGTCAGCAAAGGAAGGCTTCAATATGCAGAGCATCCTGGACGCAGTGATTGAGAAGCTTCCTGAGTGCCCGCCTTGGTATGACAAGGATGCCTTTACTGACAAAAACCTCAGGTTCTTTGCTTCAGAGATCGTCAGAGAGCAGATACTCCTTAATTATAAAGAGGAGATTCCTTACTGCTGTGAAGTGGAGATCGAGAGCTTCAAGGAGGGAGATGAGCGATATGAGATCGGCGCCGTTATCCATGTGATGAGGGACTCGCAGAAGGGCATCATCATCGGCAAGAAGGGCGCTGCGCTCAAGCGTGTAGGCACTGCCGCGCGCATAGAAATGGAAGATTTCTTCCAGAAAAAGGTTTTCTTGAGTCTCTTTGTCAAGGTAGATCCTGACTGGAGAGAAAACAAGAGAGAGTTGAGGAGATTTGGATACGAAGATTAATTATGATGGAGATTGAAGATCGCGAGCTGGAGCAAGAGCAGGAAATAGAGCAGGAAGTAGCCGAGAGTGCTGACGGCAAGTTTAACAAGCTTCTTGATGGAGATGCACGGAAGTTCAAGCTTTCGGGCATGTTCAAGGATTGGTATCTGGATTATGCTTCCTATGTAATCCTGCACCGTGCCGTGCCACACATCGTGGACGGCCTCAAACCTGTACAAAGGCGTGTGCTCCACGCGATGTTCAAGATGGATGACGGGGCCTACACCAAAGTGGCCAACATCGTCGGTCAAGCCATGCAGTACCACCCACACGGAGACCAGTCCATCCTTGGTGCTCTCGTGCAGCTGGGCCAGAAAGGCTTTGTCGTGGACTGCCAGGGTAACTGGGGTAACATCCTCACCGGCGACTCCAATGCTGCGCCACGATATATCGAGGCACGCCTGAGCAAATTTGCCAAGGAAGTGATGTTCAATCCAAAGACTACAAACTGGATGACCTCATATGACGGAAGGAACCAGGAGCCTGTGGAACTTCCCGTAAAGTTCCCTATCCTCCTTGCACAAGGAACTGAAGGCATCGGTACCGGCTTCGCGTCGAAGATCCTTCCTCATAACTTCAACGAGCTTATCGATGCATCGGTAGCGGTCCTCGAAGGCAAGGATTTCGAGATTTTCCCTGATTTCCTCACCGGAGGCTATGCCGACTGCTCGAAATACAGCAGCAAGAAGAAAGGCGGCAAGATAAAGGTTCGCGCGAAGATCGAAAAGATCGACAAGAACACTCTCGCCATCACAGAAATCCCATTCAGCAAGACTACGGACGCGGTCAAGGAATCCATAATGGAGGCCAAGGAGAGCGGCAAGATAAAGGTAAAGAAGATCGACGATCTCACCAGTGCTACAGCCAACATCCTC
>CALEJC010000055.1 GCA_937898205.1 uncultured Bacteroidales bacterium | reverse complement strand
ATCAAGAACGACATTTTTGATAAGTATAGATTTTGGAGCCCGCATGTTACACTCTAGTTCGGAATAGGAATTCAAGATAGCGTCAGTCCGCTCAAGAAAACGTCTTCCTTGCGGCGAAAGCTCAATCCCGCCACGCACCCTATCAAAGAGCTTCACCCCCGTAAACTTCTCAATCTCAGCAATATGCTGACTCACAGCCGGCTGAGACACGCCAAGCTCCTTGGCTGCTGCGGTAAAACTTCCGAGACGGGCGACCCTCTCAAAGACTCTCAATCTAAAATCCTCAAAAATCATAATAAATTCTTATTTGGAGCAAAGATAATAAAAAAGAGACACTCTGTACAAGTGTCTCTTCGGGTATTGAAAATTAAGTGATTACTTAACTCGTGCGTTGAGCCAGCGAGAAAGGATCTGATAGAAGTTTTCTCTCTGATCTCCAAGGCCATCATGGCCGCTGTTTTCAACAGTTGTAAAGCCCCAGCCGTGACCTCCTGAAGTGAAGATGTGAAGCTCGCCCTTTACTCCGTGTTCAAGCATAGCTTTATAGTAGCGGATGCTGTTTTCTGCAGGCACTGCTCTATCGTCACCGCTAAGAAGAAGGATGGTCGGAGGAGTTTTTTCTGTCACCTGGTTTTCAAGTGAATAGTACTCAACCATCTGCTGAGTTGTGCGGGCGCCGATGAGGTTCATGCGTGTACCGGCATGAGTTACAAACTCCTCAAATGTGATCACAGGATATACAAGCACTGAGAAGTCAGGACGGGTGATCTCATCAACAAATAGAGTTGATGCTGATGCAGCTAAGTGACCGCCAGCCGAGAATCCCATGACGCCGATCTGGTTGACACCCCATTCCTGCGCGTGTGCGCGACAATATCTGAATGCGTTCTGCACATCGTGAAGAGGCAGCTTGCAATGACCGTTTGGCATGCGGTAGAGCACCACACACACTGCAATGCCTTGCTTGAGACACCAATCAGCCACGCGACTGCCCTCATTGGCTGCAGAGCAGTTGGAGTAACCGCCACCAGGGCACACAACGATCATCTGACCATTGCCCTGCTCCGGAAGATAGATATCAATATAGGCGCCGTCACCGATATTACCGACATTACCTCTAGGGTTGACTGTATTCTCTCCTGTGAGACCGTTGGCCTCGAGGGGTCCGAGAGTGATGGCCTTGCCGTCCTCGACTATACCTTTGTCGACATTCTGTCCCTCAGGATATAGCTTGAGAGTGAAGTTTGGCTTAGGGAGTTCGTAGGCACTGGCGTTAATAAACGCAAAAAGGGCTATAAGAGCCCCTAAAAAAAACTTTTTCATCCTAGACTACTCATCTGGTGAGATAGATCCCATTGGACAAGCATCTGCGCAAGCGCCACAGCTGATACAAAGGTTAGGATCAATAGTATAAACATCGCCTTCCATGATTGCTCCTGAAGGACATTCACCCTGGCATGTACCACATGCTACGCAGGTGTTAGGGTCAATTTTGTAAGCCATAATTTTTGTTTTTGTGTTTTCAGTTAACAAATTTAAGAGTAAAAATTGAAAAGCTCAAGTTTTTCTCAAGGAAAGTACAAAAAAGATTTCGTAATTTTGCACAAATTGCTTGGAATGAAATTATTATTGATCACACTTCTGAGTTTGATGCTCAGCGGCAATGTCACATTTGACAAAACCACTCATGATTTTGGGACCATCACACTGAAAGACGGCCCTCAATCCTGCACATTCACACTGAGTAACAATTCAGACGAGCCTGTCACAATTTTTGCAGTAATCAGCACTTGCGGATGCACCGATGTCACTTGGACTCGCGAGAGCATTGCTCCGGGGCAGAAAGGAGAGATCAAAGCGACGTATTCCAACGATGAGGGAGCATACCCTTTCAACAAGGCCCTCACAGTCTATACCTCTTATCAAAAGAAGCCGATAAGACTCAACATCAAGGGAGTAGTTAGTAAGAAATGACACAAAACAACGCTATAAATTATTCTGACGAGAATATACGCACCATAGAGGGCGTCGACCATATCAGGTTGCGCCCGGGCATGTATATCGGTCGTCTGGGTGACGGCAAGAACCCAGGAGACGGCATCTACGTCTTGCTCAAAGAGATCGTCGACAACTCTGTCGATGAGTTTGCGATGGGATTTGGCAAGGAGATCCGCATAACCATCGAAGACAACACCGTAACAGTGCGTGACTTCGGACGAGGCATCCCGCTGGACTCCGTGGTCAAGGCTGTCAGCATCCTCAACACCGGTGGCAAGTTTGACGACAAAGCTTTCAAAAAGTCTGTCGGACTCAACGGTGTGGGTACTAAAGCGGTAAATGCCCTCTCTGAGAGTTTCTATGTGTGCTCTCATAGAGACGGCGAATGTTCTTGGGCAAAGTTTGAACGAGGCGAGCTCAAGGACAGCGGCAAGGAAGCAACCAAGGAGAAAAACGGCACCACCATCATCTTCAAGCCTGACAACCTGATGTTTGGCCAGTTTGCCTTTAATCTTGACTATGTCACAACCATGGTCAAGAACTACTCCTTCCTCAAAAAAGGCCTTACCCTCAACCTCAACGGAGAAGCATTCAAGTCAGAGAACGGTCTTCTTGACCTGGTCAACGAGAACCTTACCGAAGATCCTATCTATCCTCCTGTACACCTTGTAGGAGAAGATATCGAGATAGTGCTTACTCACTGCAACGCCTACGGAGAAAACATATCTTCGTTTGTCAACGGACAGAACACCCGCGACGGAGGCACTCACCTTGCAGCCTACAGAGAAGCCATCGCCAAGACTCTCAAGGAGTTTTTCAAGAAAAACTACGAGCCTGCAGACTGCCGTCAGGGAGTTGTAGGAGCGATCAGCATCCAGATACAGGATCCAAACTTCGAAGGACAGACCAAGACCAAGTTGGGTTCCAACTACATGTGGGAGAAGCAGTATCAGGAAAAAGGCGCCATGAAAGTCGACATAGGTCCGACCATCAGATCTTATGTCAATGACTTCATCGCCAAGAACCTTGACAACTATCTGCACATCCACAAAGAGATTGTCCCTCTTCTGGAAGAGAAGATCAAAGCTTCCCAGAAAGAGAGAGAAGAGATCTCAGGAATCCAGAAGAAGACACGCGAGCGCAATAAAAAAGCCAGCGTCTTCAACAGCAAGCTCCGCGATTGCCGCTTCCACTACAATGACAAGCGCACAGAGAAGAATCAAGAGAATATTGAGAACTCCTCAATCTTCATCACCGAGGGCGACTCTGCAAGCGGAACCATCACCAAGGCTCGTAACGCCAACTATCAGGCAGTCTTCTCTCTTCGAGGCAAGCCGATCAACTGCTACAAAGAGAGCCGCAGAAGAGTTGCAGAAAACGACGAGCTAAACATGCTCATCTCTGCTCTTGGAGTGGAAGACGACCTCGCCAACCTCAGATATAACAATATCGTCATCGCAACGGATGCCGATGATGACGGCATGCACATCCGCATGCTTGTGCTCACCTTCTTCATGAAGTACTACCCTGACCTCATCAGAAGAAATCACGTGCACATCCTTCAGACACCTCTTTTCAGAGTGCGCAATAAAAAGGAAAACAGATACTGCTACAATAACGAAGAAAAGGACAAAGCCATCGCTGCGCTCAAGACCGGAGTGGAAATCACCCGATTCAAGGGTCTTGGTGAGATTTCTTCTAAAGAATTTGAGGACTTCATCGGCGAAAACATGCGCCTCGACCTGGTAAAACTCTCTGAAGAAGAGAGCATCTCTGACATCATGGAGTTTTATATGGGCAACAACACGCTTGAACGACAAAACTTCATCACAGCCAACCTGCGAAGTGAGGAAGAGCTCGAAGACATCAACATCTAGATTATGGCAGAAAAAAAGAAATTCAACTTCTATAGATTAATCCTCCATGCATTTGGATGGAGAGCCGAGAGCAGTGTTGCTCCGGAAAAGAAGTGTGTCATCCTTGGTGTCCCACACACCTCTATAGCGGACTTCCTCATCGCCTACTTTTATTATAAAGCTGAAGGTGGCAAGGCAAGAGTGATGATAAAGAAGGAGTTTTTCTGGGGCCCTTTAGGCTGGATACTCAAAGCCTGGGGATGCATCCCTGTAGACCGCAGCAGTGGTGCAACCGTCGTCCGAAGCGTGATCAGCGCGATGGAAAAGGAAGAAGGTGATTTCCACCTCTGCATCGCGCCTGAGGGCACTCGCAAGCCTGTCAAGAAGTGGAAGATGGGATATCACGCAATCGCCAAGGCGATGGGTTGCCCGGTGTACCTGGGATATTTTGACTGGGGTCGCAAAAGGGTCAGCATCGGAGAGAGGTTTGAGATTTCCGACAACGCACGTGCTGACACTGAGTTGATTCAGAAAAAATATGAAGAGATGAAGCTCACAGCGAAGCATCCTGAAAACTATTGCACACATTAAAAATAATTTATATCTTTGCAGCCCCTAAAAATAGGGGCTTTTTTTAAACACTTAATTTTTTAACAAAATGATCAAACAGTACGAAACCGTTTTCATTGCAACTCCCGTTTTGTCTGAAG
>CALEJC010000054.1 GCA_937898205.1 uncultured Bacteroidales bacterium | reverse complement strand
AACCAGTTTACAAACAACACTGTTATCAAGGGTAACTGGCCCACTTCTGCAGAAGGTGTCAAGTCATCAGCTTCACACAGTACAGCTTGGAGCCTCAGCACTCTTCTTCAGGTAGTTGCCAACTACAACAAGAGCTTCGGCAAGCACAGTATTGACCTTATGGCAGGTACATCCGCAGAGTCTAGCAACTTCGGTTGGAGCACAAACCAGGTATTCAAGAACCTTGCAAATGATACAATTACCGGTTCATTCTCTGGTAACAACACATCAACTACTCCTACTGTTAAGGGTTCTTCATACACAGAGAAGACTCCTACAATGCTTTACTCTGTATTTGCACGTGCGCAGTACAACTACGGTTCTAAGTATCTCTTCTCAGCTACAATCCGTCGTGACGGTTATTCTCGCTTCGGTAAGAATAACAAGTGGGGTTGGTTCCCTTCAGCATCGGCAGGTTGGGTAGTATCTCAGGAGCCTTTCTTCAAGGATGCAAACCTTGACTGGTGGAACTCATTCAAACTTCGTGCAAGTTATGGTGAGACTGGTAACTATGGTGTAGGTGAGTCTGCTGCATACTCTACTCTTAGTGCCAACTCATACAACGATGCCAACGCCTATTTTGCAGGCTCATTTGGTAACTCTGACCTTGGTTGGGAGCACACTAAGTCTGTAGATATCGCAGCTGATATGGCATTCCTCAACAACCGTATCCAGGTTTCTGTTGACTGGTATAACAAGCTCACAGAGGGCCTTCTTTATAGCGTGCCTGTGCCTTCAATCTTTGGTACAAGCAAGATTACTCAGAACCTTGGTAGTATCCGCAATAGCGGTATTGAGCTTGAGTTGAATACTCATAACTATCAGACTTCTAACTTCAGCTGGAGCACATCTTTCAATGTTTCATACAACCACAATGAGGTTCTTCAGCTTGGTAAGGAAAATACCACAGTCTATGGCAAGAGCAATGGTCAGTACAACGCATTGGAAGTTGGTATGCCAATGTACTATTTCTTCGGTTTGAAGTGCCTTGGTGTATGGGAGACTCAGGCTGAGATCGATCAGTATATCAAGGAGACTGGTTTGACTCCTAAGTACAACGGAACAAATGTTAAGCCAGGTGACCTTAGACACGAGGATATCGATGGTAACGGAAATATTACTGAGACTGGTGACCGTCAGTACCTTGGTAAGCCAACTCCAGACTTTACTTATGGTATGACAAACACTTTCAGATGGAAGAACTTCGATGCTTCTGTCCTCTTTACAGCTCAGACAGGTGGCCAGATCTACGGTGCTGTGGGTCGTGCTACAGACCGTGCCGGTAACGGTCAATACAATGTTATGGGTTGGTGGAGAGATTGCTGGTGGAGCGAAGAAGAGCCTGGTAACGGCATGGTGCCTTCTGTGTTTAGCTCTGTGAAGCCAAATGGTGACTCTCGTTTCGTCGAGTCTTCAGACTACTTCAGAATCAAGAATATCACTCTTGGTTATTCAATCCCATTCAAGAAGGTTATCTCTTCTGCACGAGTATATCTCTCAGTAGAGAATGTACTTCTCCTCAGCAGCTACTACCATGGTTACACACCAGAGACAACTACACAGGGTAGCGGATTCCCTGGTTTTGACTTCGGTGGATTCCCTGCAGCACGTTCGTTTACCGCAGGTATCAACATAAACTTCTAAAATGAGAAAAGACATGAAATCATTTTTCAAACATATAGTACTTGTTGCAGGAATCTCTTTTATTTGTGCTTCTTGTGACGATAAGCTTAATATTCCTCCAGTAGGATCTCTTCCTGCCGGTGGTTATTTCTCAACTCCTTCTCACGTTGAGGAAGGTATCCGTGGCGTGTATTCTAGACTTGGTAGTGTTGAAATCAATCACTATGCTACTTTGTCAGAGATGCGTTCTGATAATATTTGGGTTGATCCAGCTCCAAATGCAACCCGTGATGCTTCAGAGCTTGCCCATTATAGAGTAGGACCAACTTTTGGCATCTTTTCAAGCGCTTGGTCAGGCTGGTACAGTGTGATCTATAACGCCAATAATGTACTTGAAAACATTGATAACGTTGAGTTCTCAAAGGAAGCGATCAGAAATCAGTTTAAAGGTGAGCTTCTTTTCCTTAGAGCCTATGCACACTTTGAGCTCGTGCGTCTCTTTGGTGATGTGCCTCTAGTTGACCATGTACTTGGTGCTACAGAAGCCAGTCAGCTCAAGCAGACAAAGGGTATTGATGTTATCAAGAACCTTGTTATTCCTGACCTTAAGGAGGCTATCAATGCTATTCCATATTGCAATGATATGCTTTCTGGTGATGGTGCCAGTGCCGCAGCAGAGTACAGGGCTGACAAACTTGCAGTACAGTCAATGCTCGCGCGAGTATATATGACTATTGCCGGTTATCCATACAACGACTCAGGTGCTAAAGCTGAGGCCAAGACCCTCCTTAAGTCAGTAGTTGACTATGGTAAGGCCAACGGATACTGGGCTCCTACCGCTACAGAGTGGAAGAAGATGTTTACAACTGATCGCGACACTCAGAACAAGTACTTTATCTTCAGCCTCCAGCACAGCGCTTCAAGTGGTAACACCTTTGCATTCAATACTTGTGGTACAGCGCTTAGTGCTGAATATTTCCCTACTCAGGGTGTGAATGACCGTTGGAACGGAAACTCTATGACCCCTGCTCATGTTGAGGCGACACTTCGTTATGAATATCAGTCAACCAACGATGAGCGCGGTGACTTCATAATCCTTGATACCATGAATCCTATCGGAGCATATCTTGGCTATCCAAACAAGGAGCAGACATTTACACTTGAAAATGGTCAGAGTATTACAGTATATGAGGCATCTATTCTTACAAAGTGGGTTCCTTATGAGACAAAGCGCGTTTCTGTTGGTGTATCATTCAGTGATCTCGATCTCGGATCTGGTTGGCCTATGAACTTCCCGATCATCCGTCTTGAGGATATGATGCTTCTCTATGCTGAGCTCCTCGTGGAGTCTAGTGTTTCAGATGCAATGGATATCGTCAATCAGATCCGCACTCGTGCGGGCGTGACTGCGAGACCTACTTCATGCTCAGCAGCTGAGGCTCTTGAATATATCAAGATGGAGCGTAGGCTTGAGTTCTTCGGAGAGGGTATCCGCTGGTTTGACGAGATCCGCTATGGTGATTGGAAAGAGGCTACAGTTAATATGTTGAATCGCTATATTAACTCAACCAACCTCAGCTATGAGAAGACTGTTTCTACATCAAGTGTTCTTGATGGCAAGTATCTCTGTCCTATCCCTCAGACTGAGATGGAAGCCGTTCCTGGCTTGTATGTTCAGAACAAGGATTGGGAATAATTGATTCTTGATCATATATTAAGGAGGCGCTTCGGATGAAGCGCCTCCTTTGTAATTTGTGACCACTATGTGTGCTGATTGTTATTTTATTTATTAAATTTGCAAATTATATTAATAAGTGAAATAACATTCACATTAATTTATAACTTTTTTTAACCAAAAATTAAACCAGATGAAATCTATTATTTCAGTCTGCTACAAGGCGCTGGTAGCGCTAGTAGCGACTTTGACTATCGGCGTGGCGGCTTATGCCCAGACTGCAGGTGGTAAAGTCATCGACGCAAATGGAGAAGCTATCATCGGTGCAGCTGTGATGGTGCCAGGCACCACCAATGGCGTGTCTACTGACATTGATGGTAATTTCCAGATCAACGTCGCTCCCGGAACAACACTTGAGGTTTCTTGCATTGGCTATGTCACAAAGACTGTGGCTGCAGCTGCTAATATGCGAGTAGTCCTCGAGGAGGATACCACTCTTCTTGAAGAGACTGTGGTTATCGGTTACGGTTCAGTAAAGCGTTCGGACTTGACTTCTGCTGTATCAAAGATGGACAGCAAGGGTATCGCTGACCGTCCACTTGCACGTGCTGAGTCAGCACTTCAGGGACAGTTGGCAGGTGTAAACGTGCAGACAACCAACAACGAGCCAGGTGCTGATCCAGTGATCCGCGTGCGTGGTGCTGCTTCAATGAGTGCCGGTAACGATCCTCTTTACATCATTGACGGTGTGCCAAACAATACACTTCAGGGTGTGAGCCCAAGTGATATTGCAAGTATCGAGGTGCTCAAGGATGCTGCTTCTGCTGCAATCTATGGTTCACGTGGTTCAAATGGTGTAATCATCGTTACAACCAAGACCGGTCAGAAGGGTGCTCCTCAGGTTAGTTTCAATGCCTCTTATGGTCTTGCCACTCTTGAGCGCCATATGGATGTTTTGAGTCCTCTCGAGTTCCTCAAACATAGACTTAGATATATCGATGAAAATTATGTAAGAACAACCCCAGGTGGATTGCCATCAGACAGCAACGCTGAGCGTATCGCTAAAGGTGTAAAAGAAACAGACTTCAATCAGCTCTTTGATGACAGATGGTTGCAGTACCTTAGCCCGGAGATTCAGGCAGCTCACAACTACGACAATACAAAGGGTGAGATTGCTCTTATTGACTGGGAGAAGTATATATATTCTCCAGCACCTGTTCAAAACTACAACACTAGCATCGCTGGTGCTACAGACAGAGTGAAGTATATGTTCTCGCTCGGTTTCAGCGACCAAGACGGTCTTGGTGGAGTTGTCAACTACAAGCGCATCAATACCAGAGCAAACGTTGAAGCTAAGGTCAATGAATATGTAACTGTAGGTTTGAATCTTGCACCTTCATTTATCATCCATAGAGGTGCCGGCTCAATGCACGGAAAGGATAAGCTTGGTACAAATGTGCTCAATCAGACACCTCTCGCGGAACCAGATGCAGGTGTTATGAACAACTACCAGCCTTATAAGAATTATAACTGGGCCGGAACCGGTGTGATGTACAAGAAGTACTATATTGATAATGCAGCGACTCAGAGAGGTCTTCGTCTCCAGGGTACTACATTTATC
>CALEJC010000053.1 GCA_937898205.1 uncultured Bacteroidales bacterium | reverse complement strand
ATGACGGATCAGACGAATGGATAGACGCATAGATGCTCACACAGCCGATCAGTGCGATGATCAGATAGAGTATCACAAGCCACCAGTCAACCGTCTGTTTGAGGCCTCTGTCAAAGTGATGATATGATTGTCTGCTCGGTGTCATCAGAAAAATTTAGTTGTCAGCATCCTCTCTTCCATTGGTTTACGCTTCTCGGAAATCTCTCCGTTGAGATATTTCTCGAGCATCAGTGACGCCACAGGGAGTGCCCAGGTAGCACCAAATCCGGCATTTTCCACATAAGCAGCCACAGCGATTTTTGGGTTATCCTTAGGTGCAAAACAGATAAATACCGAGTTGTCCTTTCCGTGAGGATTCTGTGCGGTGCCGGTTTTGCCACACACATCCAGTCCCGGGATTGAAGCATTGTAGGCCGTGCCTGAGGCGGTGGAACCGCCATTGACGGCCATATACATACCCTCCACAGCCGTCTCAAAGTGAGAGGTGTCCACCTTGGTGTATACCTTCTGGTGGTACTTAGAGTCTATCTCCACGCCCTCAGAGTCTTTTACGATATGAGGCGGGATGTAGTAGCCTCTGTTGGCCATGATGGCTGCGAGGTTGGCGATCTGAAGCGGAGTTGCGCCGATCTCGCCCTGACCGATGGAGAGTGAGATCACAGTCTGGAACCTCCATCTGTTTTTGCCATATACCTTGTTGTAGTAGTTTGAGGTAGGGATGTTTCCTCCAAGCTCCGAAGGGAAATCACTTCCTAGAGGGTTGCCGAAGCCAAAGCTGGTCACATAGTCTCTCCACACATCAAAAGCTTCAGCTGTAGAGCCATATTTCTTGTTGTCAAGGATATCCTTGAAGACATAGCAGAAGTAGCCGTTGCAAGAGGTCGCGATTGCATCACGGAACCTCAATGGTGAGGTGTGGGCATGACAACCAAGCTTGCGGGTTGCTGTATAATAATAACCGCCGTTGCAAGGATAGCTGTCTTCAGGGACAAGCACTCCTTCCTGAAGGCCGATCAGGCCGTTGACCAGCTTGAAGACCGATCCCGGA